>JAYVTJ010000874.1:0-2233 GCA_043774415.1 Fimbriiglobus sp.
GCTTACGCCCACCGCTCGGATACACGCTCCTACTTCTTCAGTTTCCCCAAGCGCTCCTTCGCGGCCTTGTGCCACTCGGAATCGGCCGGGTTATCCTTCATCAACTTCGCCAGCAGCTTCTCGGCCTGATCGGGCTTCTTATCCCCCTCGAAGGCGCGGGCCGCTTCGAGCACGGCGGCGTTCGCCAGTTCGGGGTAATCGTACGTGTACGGTACCACCAAAAAGGCGCTCGCGGCGTCGCCGAATTTGCCCAATGCCATGTGGCACTGCCCGATCTGCAGTTGGGCCTTCGCGGCCACATCAGTCTGCGTCGCGGCGATGACCTGCTGATACGCCGCGATCGCTTCGGTAGGTTTGTTCTGAGCCTGGAGGGCTTGGGCGAAACCGAAGCGCGCTTCGGGGGCGAACGGATTGTTGGCCCCGTAACGGTTGATCATCGTCTCGAGCGCCACCCGGCCGCCTTCGGGATTCTTCGCGGCGATGAGTGCCAACCCGAGCCGGAGCATCGCGCGATCCGAGATGCCGGCGATGTTGTGGAACTCGCCCTTGTCTCGGAACGGCGCCAGCTTCTCGGCGGCCTTCGCATATTCTCCCTGCGAGAAGAGGCTTTCGCCGGCTCGGTAGAGCGCTTGGGCGTAATACGGCGACTTCGGGTTCGAGGCGACCACTTCGAACTGCCCCGCGGATGCGGCGAAGTCCTTCGTCGCGTACTGGCTCGCCCCGAGCCGGAGGCGGATACGCTCGGTCGTGTCCGGTGACACCGGCTTGTCGGTCGGCTCCTTGTCGAGTGCTTCCTTCAGCACTTTGACTACTTCGGCGTGTTCGGCGCGCTCGGCCCGGAGTTCCGCGACTTCGTACCGGGCTTCGACCGAGAGCGCCGTTTCGGGGAACTCTTCGATGAGCCGCTTGTAGCTGTTGAAGGTCCGCTCTTCGTGGGGTTGCTGCGGCACGGCGGCGCGGGCGACCTCCGGCAGCGGCACCTGCGGCGGCGGACTGTTCGACGGCAGCTTCTTCAGCAGCTCTTCGACCTTCTTCGCTTGGAGCTGCTTCTGTAGCGCTTCCCGGGCGATGCGGACTTCCTCTTCGGCGAGGAAGCGCCACGCCCACGCCGCGTCGTAGTACATGCGCGAACGCGCTTCCGCCGTCGGCTGGACGTTCTTCGATTCCTCCGCGCGGCGGACCAGCTGATCCCCCGCTTCATTCACGGCTTGGCGCCCGGCGGCGATCCCCTGCAGCGCGGCGTTCTTCTTGATGTTGTCGTTGCCCGCTTGGCCCATCATCATCTGACCGGCGGCGATCTGAATCTTCCCCTCGGCAATGCGGCACTGGCCCGCCCGCAGCCCAGCTTCGAGCGCGAGCGGCTTGCCCGCAGCTTGCCCCACCACTTCCTCGAAGAGCTTGCGGGCTTCGCCCGGCTTCTGCGTTTCGAAGATGGCGACAGCGTGGTGATACTTCAGCAGTGCGTTCCAGTCGGCGCGCTCGGGGTCTTTCGCGATGTCCGCCTCGTACTGCTTCCGGGCCGCTTCGAGCACCTTCACCGCTTCCGGGGCTTGGTTCTGTTCGCGGTGCATCGTGGCGAGGTGTAGAGCCGCGAGCGGGGCGAACCGGTCGTTCTTCGTGGCATCCTGGGAGAGGAACGCGCGGAGGTCGTTCATGGCGCCCCCCTTGTCCCCGGCGAGCGACTTCACTTTGGCCCGTTCGAGGTTGGCCTGCCCCGCGAGCGGATCCTTGGGGAAGTCCTTCGCGAGCTTCTCGTAGGTCTCGCGGGCTTTGTTCAGCGTGGCGTTGCGCTCGTTCGGATCGGCGAGGGTCGAACCCAAGCGCTTGAGGCAGTGGCCGAGCTTGAGCAGCGCGGCCGGGGTCTCGGGGGCCTTTGCGTTGCCACTCACGAAGCCGTCGAGCATGGTCGCGGCGGCCGTGAGCTTCTCGCGGATCTGATTCTCCTGGAGGGCATCTTCGGCCTTCGTCGGCGCCTGGCGGATGTAGCAGTCCGCGAGCAGATACGCGGAGAGGGAGAGTTCGCCGCTGCGGTCGGGTCCGGGGATCGCCTCGAGCGCCTTCACGGCGTCGTCGAGCCGGTTCAACTGCGTGAAGCAGACTCCGGCGCCGAGCTTCGCGTAGTTCGCGCGCTCGTACTCGGGGTACTTGTCCATCACCTCCTTGTACTTGGCCGCGGCCTCCTCGAACTTCTGCTTCAGCTCCGGTGCCTTGGGGTTCGCCTTGGCCATGTCGG
>JAYVTJ010000875.1:0-3209 GCA_043774415.1 Fimbriiglobus sp.
GCTGGCTGTCGGCGGCCCCCCCCTTCCCGTGCCGGGTGCCGGCCCGCATGCAGCCGTGGCCGGCGTGCCGCCGCAAGCGATGATGATGCCCATCCCGCAGCGATTCCCACAGGGTCCGATGCCGGCTCCGCTCCTGGCTTCAAAGGTGATCGCGCCGAAGGGCGTTCGCGTTGCCGTGTATCCCGGTTCCGCGATCGCCCGCATCTTCGACACGCCCACGGTCGTGGGCCTGCGCCCCGGTTACACCTACCGCATGGAACTCTCGAACCTGCCGTACCATCCCGGCAAGGTGCTTTATCCCGAGGTCGAGATTCGCGGCACGCTCGTTCCGCGGACCGGCATGAAATACATGGAATGGCCCACACCGCTCCTCTTCACCCAGAACGATTTCGAACGTGCTTTGCTCGGTGCCGTGATTACGAAGGTGATCTACCTCGAAGATCCGGAGAGGGCGATCCCCGCGGAGTTCGGGTTGAACGCACCGGTGGAACAGCCCGCGGATACGGAAGAGCAGGCGATCAAGGAATCGCTGGCGAGCGGTCGACTCGTGGCCATCGTGCGGCTCGGGAACAAGCCGCCTCCCGCCGAGTGGCTCAAAGCGACGGCCATCGACGGCACGATCCTCATGCCGGGCGAAGGCTACCTCAAGACGCCTCAGGTGCCGCCGACAATTCCTTACTACGGGATCAATCTCTTCGACCCGATCCTGGGGCCGAAGGGCGCGAACGAAGAATGCTTCATCGACGGCGGAGACAAGGGCGATCGGCTCGGCATCGGCCCCAACAACAAACTCGGCGGCCTCGACCCCACCGATGTCGGAGTCGAGTATTCCATCGCCGGTAAGCGGAAGGTCGCCACCTCGAACGTCGTGTGCCTCTGCGTGCCGCGGTTCGCGATGCACCGTGCGGAAGTGGCACCGGACGGCTTCGACATGCAGATCGGGATGAAGGGCCTCATTGGAGCGATGGCTCCCCAGGGCTTCCGCGAGCGGGCTTCGGCCATGACCGAAATCGGCCGCGAGAAGCCCGTGGGAATGCTCGCGCAACAGCGGCCGCGCTCCTACATTGGGCCGGTCGGCACCTCGTTCTTCATCGGGTCGAACCGCCCGTCGGTCCTCGGCCAGATCGATGGCGTCGCGGTCAAGGCTGCCGTCGTCGAGCCGGAAGTGATCACGGCGTATCCCGGCGCCGCACCGCTCACCGTCACCAAGTCCGTGGATTCCACCGGAGCCGTCGAGTCGGGTTCGATCGTGACCTTCACGATCCGCTACTTGAACACCGGCAACAAGCCGATCTCGGATGTCGTGGTGAACGACAGCCTCAGCGGGCGGCTCGAATACGTCCGGGGTTCGAATCAGTCCGACCGAGCGGCGAACTTCTCGGCCAGTGCGAACGAAGTCGGCTCGGTGGTCGTGCGTTGGGAACTGCCCGGCGTGATCCTGCCGGGCCAAGGCGGCACCGTGAAGTTCAAGGCGAAGGTGCGTTAGTGGGCCATGTCGCCGGCCCCGGCGGGCGGGGTTCTCGAGCCGTAGAAGCTGTACAGCACCGGCACGAGGTTCATCAGCAACAGCGTCGAAAGCATCCCGCCGACGACGACGATCGCCAGCGGTTGCTGCGCCTGCGAGCCGATCTTCGTCGAGAACGCCGCGGGCAGCAGGCCCAGGATGGCGGCGAGCGCCGTCATCGTCACGGGGCGGATCACCTGGCCGGTGCCGGCAATGAGCGCGTCCTTCAATTCGACGCCCTTCGCGCGGAGTTGATTGAACGCCGAGACGAAGAGCAGTCCGTTCATCACCGCCACGCCCAGGATCGAGATGAAGCCGACGGCCGCGGAGATGTTGAAGTTCAGCCCGGCGAGCTTCAACGCCCAGACGCCGCCGATGCCCATCGCCAGGACGTTGGCGAAGACCACCGCCGCGTCGAGCACACTGCGGAAGGCCATGTACAGCATCACGCAGATCACGGCGAGCGACACGGCGAAGACGCGGGCCAGGCGGCCCTCGGCGCGCTGCATCCCCTGGAACTCACCGCTCCACTCGGTGCGGTAGCCCGACGGCAGCAGCGGGGCGACTTTCTCCTGCGCCTCGGCGACGGTACTCGCCAGGTCGCGGCCGCGGACGCCGAATTTGACCGCGATCATGCGCTGGCCCTGCTCGCGGTAGATCGTCGCCGCGCCGGGCTTGAGGTACTGGCCATCGACCGGCGTCACGAGGTCGCCGAGCCGGCGACGCGGCACGGCGGTCGGCAGCGACGGGGCGTTCTGCGTGCTGCCGGTCAGCGCCGGCATCGCCCGCGACGAGCCGAACGCCGACGGCGTGATGCCGCCCGCCGCGGTCGCACTCTGGCTGGCCCCCGCCGGCAGCGAGCCGCCGCCGGTGACCTGGTTGTTGGTCACGTCCACGGGGATGTTCAGAATGGTCTGCTCGTCGCGCCGCAGCCGGGCCGGCCAGCGCAGGATCAGGTCGAAGGAGCGCTCGCCCTCGGTAATGGTGGTCACGCCGTTGCCGCCGATGGCCGTCTCGATGACGTTGGCCACGTCGGCCGGCTGGACGCCCCACTTCGCACACTTCTCGCGGTCGATCGGCAGCTCGAAGTTCGACTGGCCGCGGATGCGGAACACCCCAGGGTTCTCGACGCCCTTCACCTCGTTGAGCGCGTCCTGGGTCTTGGCGGCCAGGTCTTCGAGGGTGCTCAGGTCGGGGCCGAAAATCTTCACCGCGTTCTCGCCCTTGACCCCGGAGAGGGCCTCCATGACGTTGTCGCGGATGTTCTGCGAGAAGTCCCAGGTCGCGCCGGGGAACAGCCGCTCGAGGTCGTCGTTGAGTGCCGCGATCAACTCGGGCTTGGTCCGCGGCCGGCCGAGGGCGGGGTCGATTGGCCACTGGTCGAACGGCTTGAGCGGCACAAAGGTTTCGACGTTCGAGTACGTCGTGGAGTCGGTGCCGTCGTCCGGCCGGCCGAGTTGCGGCGACACCAGCTCGACCTCGGGGCACTTGCGGATGACCTCGCCGATCGCCTTGGCCCGCACCGACGCCTCGTCGAACGAGATGTTCACGGGGAAGACCCCGCGAATCCACAAGTTGCCCTCTTCGAGTTCGGGCATGAACTCGCGGCCCATCGTCGCCGCCGTGTACCCGGTGATGCCGAGGGCGACCGCGAACGCCGCCACGACCGGCCAGCGCAGGCGGAGCAACAGCCGCAGATGCCAGA
>JAYVTJ010000876.1:0-6274 GCA_043774415.1 Fimbriiglobus sp.
CCGAACTCCGCCAAGCCGAGGCGCGGAAGGAATTCATCGCCCGCGGGCGGGATGCGAAGGCGGTCGCCGCGATGCCCGCGGTGCAGGTGGTTTTCCTCAACAGCTTCGCCCGCTATCGCGACGTCGCCGACGATTACCGCAAGTGGTTCCTCCTCGGCGGGCCGGATGCGTCTGCCGGAGTCGAGAAAATCGGCGAGCGCGTCAAAAAGGCCAAGGCCGACGCCAAGGACGACGCCATCGCCCAAGTTTTTTTGAACCTCCTCCCCGCTGTGGAAAAGGTCTTTTACAGCATGGCGCGGACGGAGCGCCGCATCGCCCACCTGCGGACGCTCGAAGCGATCCGCCTCCACGCGGTGCTCGAAGGGCACCTGCCGAGGGAGTTGTCCGAGATCAAGAAGGTGCCGGTGCCGAGCGATCCCGGTTCGGGCAAGCCGTTCGAATACGCGCTCACGGAAGGAGGATTCACGCTGTCGACGCCGGACGTCAAAAACCTCGGGCATCTGAAGCTGACGTACGAAGTGACTTTGCGAGCGAAGCAGTGACGATCCGTTGTGAATCGACGATATTCACTTGCTGGTCACGTCGATTTTGAGGTCGTTCTGCCCCATTTTGAGATCGGCCGTCACGACCGCATCCGAGCCGGTGCTGTCGTAGCGCACGGGCAGGATGTTCGTGGCGAGCTTGCCCAATTTGAGTTGCTCTTGATCTTCGGCGGAAACGGGCAGCTTGGTTTTCTTGTCGACCCATTTGGTGACTCGGACGGCGTACTTGCCGGGCCCGAGTCGATTTTGCGCGCCGGGAGCGATGCGGAACTGGCCCCGGTCATCCGTGCGCGCCAGCGCCGCGCCGGAGTTTGAAACCCCGATCGGCACGAATTCGAGGGATGCGTCGCCGAGGGGTTGGCCGTCGAGGGTCGCCACCCCGGCGACGCTGACCGAGTCGGTATTCCCGCACCCGGAATTCAGAGCGAGCGACGCGAGGAGGCCGCACGCGCAAACCACCGATCGGAGTGGCGACATTCGACACCTGGGAATGCGGGGGAATCGGCCGGGACGGGGCAATCCGGATCAGTTCCCGGTATTCACTTCGCCGCCGTCCGGAGTTTCGAGTGCGGAGAAGACGGCGAGGGAGATGGAATCCGGTATGCCGCGCACCGACCCATCGAGCATGACGAAGTTCGTGATCCCGGTGTGTTTGTTGCCGAAGCCCCATGCGTAAGTGCACTTGCGGCTGCCGCCCCCGGCGCAGTCGCCGTAGGGGAAATTCGGCGTGAAACTGGGGAAGTAACCTCGACCATGGACCGCAGTGTGCGTTCCCGCGCCCCAAAACGGGCCGTAGGCCGCATTCGTGTGAATCTGAGTCGATTCGCCGATCGCGATCGTGTTACTCGTGCCGTCCCCGACGCGGGCGATGGCGACGGCGCCGTCGTTGCCGAAGGCTCCGCGCGAGATCGTCGGAGTTGTGCCCCAAGGGGCATCGTAGTCCGTCTGAGCGCCGGTGTTGAACAGATAGTTGCTGCGGCGAAGCGCCGTGGATTCGTAAAACTGCGTGGTGCCGGGGCTCGTCGTCACGGTGGGCGGATCGTCGTCGGACGGGCACGAATACACTTTCAACTTGGACGAAGCGACGACCCGATTCGGGTTCCCGGCCGGGTCCGCGCCGATGGCGATCCCGTAGGGGCTGGAGCTGCTCACCACATACTGGTAGTTGTACTGCTGGAACAGATTCCCCTGCTCTATGTACGGCAGCATCGCCACGAACCCGGTGTGGTTGTAGACGCGATACGGCTGCCCGGTGTAGTTGACTTCCGGCCCTTTGTACGGTGTGGCGCCGGCGTTGTTATACCGGCCCGAGTGGATCAGCGCCGCCGGCAAGCGCTCGTAGTTATCGTTGAACCCGTGCAGCGCCAGACCCATTTGCTTGAGGTTGTTGGTGCACTGCATGCGCGCGGCCGCTTCGCAAACCTTCTGCACCGCGGGCAACAGCAGCCCGATCAAAATCGCGATGATGGCGATGACGACCAGCAGTTCGATGAGGGTGAAAGCCGAGCGACGATGGATGGGAAGTGACAAAATGAGCCTCCTCGAAATCTTGAATGCGGCAGAATCCAGCTGGGAGAAAGCTACAAGCAGCAATATGTAGGTCGTTCCGTCGCCGTCAAGTGGCACGTGCCGATTTATCGGACAATTCGCCGGGGCAGCAGGCCGACCTTCACAGCATGCTGTACGGATCGACATCCACTTGGAACTCGACGCCGCCGGGGGTCTTGGTCACCGCGAGCACCTCGCGCAGCACCGCGTGGAGCATCCCGCTCGTTTCGCTCAGCAGTTGGAAGTGGAACCGGAAATAATCGTTGAGCTTGAACACGGGGCACTCGGCCGGGCCGAGGATGCGCACGGCCAGCGGCTTGCCCGGCCCGCTCGCGCGGATGTTGGCCTGCTTGAACGAACCGGCGAGCTGATCGGCGAACTTCTCCGCGGCATCTTGCTTTTCGGATCGCACGATCACGCGCGCCATCTTCTGGTACGGCGGATAGAGGTGCTCGCGGCGGAAGCCGAGTTCGAGCTTGGCGAACGCCGGGAAATCGTGCTTCGCCGCGAGTGCGATGCACGGGTGCTCCGGAGTGTAGGTCTGGACGAGCACCTTCCCGCCTTTGTCGCCGCGACCGGCGCGACCCGCGACCTGCGCGAGCAGTTGAAACGTGCGCTCGGCGGCGCGGAAGTCGGGCAGGTGCAGCCCCACATCGGCGTTCACGACGCCGACGAGCGTGACGTTCGGGAAGTCGAGCCCCTTCGCGATCATCTGCGTGCCGAGGAGGATGTGGACGTTGCCGTCGCGGAAGCTGTCGAGGACGCGCTGATGGCTGCCGGCGCGGGTCATAGTATCCGAGTCCATGCGCTGGATCACGCGATCCGGGAAGAGCGTTTCGAGTTCGGCGTGCAGCTTCTCGGTGCCGAGGCCCTGATAGCGGATCGACGCTTCCGAGCAGGTCGGGCACTGGAGCAGCGGCGCGGTCTCGTAGCCGCAGTAGTGGCAGACGAGCGCGGCCTTGCTGCGGTGGAATGTCAGCGACAGATCGCAGTGCCGGCACTGGGCGACGTAACCGCACGACGGGCAGTGGACGTGGGTGCTGAACCCCCGCCGATTCAGCAGCAGGATCACCTGGCCACCGGCTTTGGTCGCGGCGCGGATGGCGGCTTGGAGCGTCGGGCCAACAGCAAAGAATTTGCCGGACGTCTTCGGTTCGTGGCGCATATCGACGAGCTGCACCTTCGGCAGCGGGCGATCCTCGACGCGGTTCGGCATCGTCAGCAGCGTCATGGCGCCGGTGTGTGCCGCGTTCCACGTCTCGAGCGCCGGTGTCGCGGTGCCCAGCAGGATGGGCACGTTCGCCAACTGGGCGCGCATGATCGCCACATCGCGGGCGTGGTAGCGCGGCGTCGCATCCTGCTTGAAGCTGCTCTCGTGCTCCTCGTCGATCACGATCAGCCCGAGCTTCCGCGTCGGCGCGAAGACCGCGCTGCGGGCGCCGACGACGACCTGCACCTCCCCGGCCGCAACGTGGCGCCAATAGGTGGCGCGCTCCGAATCGGTGAGGTTGCTGTGCAGCACGGCCACCCGGCCGCAGCGACCCCGGAAGCGCTCGATCGTCTGCGGCGTCAGGCTGATTTCGGGAACGAGCACAATCGCCTCGCGGCCCGCCTTCACGACCTCCTCGATGGCCCGCAGGTAAATTTCCGTCTTGCCGCTACCGGTGACGCCGCGGAGGAGGAAAGACTTGAACCCGCCGACTTCGAGGGCCGCGCAGATCGGCTCCCAGACGCGCACCTGATCCGCGTTGAGCGTCGGCGTGCCGTGCGTGCGCTCGACTTCGCCTTCCGTCGGAATCGGATCGAGGAAGCCGGGCGGAAGGCGTTCGACGCGCTCGTGAAACTTCCGCAGCAGCCCCTTCGTGACGAGGCTCGCGACGACTCCGACGGCGACGCCGCTCGCCTTCGCGAGTTCGTTCTGCTCCATCGGCTTTGCCTCGGCGCGGAGCGCGTCGAGCACCTGCTTCTGCTTCGGCGTCACGTTCGGCAGAATCGCCGGCTGCGCGTCGCGCGGCAGCAGTTCGACGACCGTCGAGTTGCGCGTACCGGCGCGGTCGCGCACCCCGGCGGGGACGACGGCGTGCAGCACCTGGCCCCAGCCGCAGAGGTAGTAGTCGGCCATCCAGCGCGTGAGCTTCAGGAGTTCGTCGTCGAGCAGCGCGACCTCGTCGAGCACTTTCAGGATCGGCTTCACCTCGCGCGTCGGCACCAGCGCCGAAACGCGGATGACGTAACCGACGGCGCTCCCCTCGCCGCGGCCGAAGGAGCACTCGATGCGCTTGCCGACGCCGATGGATTCGCGGAGGTGCTCGGGCACCGAATAGCTGTAGGCGGTGTCGAGCGGCCGGTCGAAGACGACTTCGGCGTAGAGCGTGTCCATCCGGGTAGGCTACCGGAACGGAGGGCGGAGGTGCAATGTCGGTGGTCGCCGCAACCTCACTTCTTCGCCCCGCTGATGCGGTAGTATTCGTTCCACAATTTCGGCTCCCCCGGCAGCATCGCACCGGGGACACTCAGGTTCTTCACCTTCGCCAGTTCGATCACCGCGCGCGGGTACTCGGGCCATTTGCCGAGCTGCGAATCGAGGCGGTCGCGCTCTTTCCGGTCGAGCTTCGGCCCGAGCTGATCCTTCAGGAAATGCTCCACATCGTCGGCGAACTCCCCCGGCCGGCAGGGGCCGAGGGGCGGGAGCTTGTCCTTGCTCGCCGTGTCCAGCTTGTGGATTTCGAGGGCGAAGTCGGGCCAGCGGCCGAGCGTCGGCTTGAAGCGCTGCTGGAGATTGATGCCGTCGATCTTCGCCAAGCGCCGCAAGACGGGCAGCGTCAGCGGCGGCTGATCCAGCTGCGTCAGCGGCTTCCCCTTGCCGGGTTCGGGGAGCGTCGGATGCAACTCCGCGAGCTGGAGCAAGTAGGCCCCGTACGAGAACCAGTAGCCCTCTTTGATGGCCGCCTCGTGGCGGTACTTCAATTCGACCAATTCGTCGCGCGTTAGCCGGCAGGGGGCGGAGATGTCCGCTTTCTTGTCGTAGGGCACGCCGAGATCGACGCCGAAAGCCCGGCGGATGTAGTCGTCGAGCGGCTTGGCGAGTTCCGGCTTGTTGAAGGGGAACGCCTTCTGATCCTCCGATTTGGGTTGCCACTGGCGATGCGCGAACTCCCATTCGCGGCGGAACGTCTGCTCGCGCTGCTTCAGCTCGCCCAAGAACTGCGTGCGCTCCTCGACGCTCGCCACGGTCTTGAGCGCCTTCTGCTGGCTCGGCGGCAGCGACTCGCGCCAGAGTTTCTCGCGGACGCGCAGCACGGCCTCGAAGCGCTCAGCACCGGTCGGCGCACTCAGGATCTCTTTGCGGATGACGTCCGACAGTCGATCGAGCCAAACGGCGTAGGCTTCGAGCGTGCGGTGCAGCGGCGCGCGGTCTTTCGCGGCGAGTTCTCCGAGTTGCTTGTGCAGCGTCCGGAGCTGCTGCCGCCGAGCGGGGGAATAGCTCAGGAATTGCTCGATGAGCTTCTGCTGCGCCGGGAGCGAGATCGTTTCGGAGTCGGCCGCGGGTGCGGGTGAAGCCGGGGCCGGGTCGTCCTCGAAGACGTCGGCTTCCCGCAGCTTCCGGAGGAAGTCGAGATCGTCCACGCCGAGGTAGAGCGGGAGATCGTGGATGAGCGGCAGATCGGCCTGATCGAACTTCTCGGACTCCTTCGGCGGATTCAGGTACGGCTGCGCCAGCAGGTGCCCGAAGTAGCCCGCGGCGCCGACGGCGACGAGCGCGAACGCCCAAAGGAACAACTCCGGCCAGACCCGGCGCGGGGTTGCGGGCACGGCGATGCCGGAGGCCGAGAGGACCGGGGTCGAACCGGAGGGCGCGATGACCGGCTGGAGTTTCGTGAGCGTGCGCGCCGTGAAGGTCGCACTCGGTTCCGGCTTCGGCAGGTAGTCGAGGAGATCGTAGGTCTTCTTGTACTCCTCGGCTTTGGCGCGCGTCGCGGCATCGAAGGCCAGCTTCGATTCGACCGTGCGCGAATCGTCGGCGTCGAGTTCGCCGTCGAGGTAGGCAATCAGATCCGGATCGTCGGACGGCGCATCGTCGGGGAGCGGAGTCGGATGGTTCATGGCATTCACTCGCAGCGGATCTCTTCGTTCCGGTTCCCCCTCTCCGCTTCGGAGAGGGGGTTAGGGGGTGAGGTCTGGCG
>JAYVTJ010000877.1:0-3451 GCA_043774415.1 Fimbriiglobus sp.
CTATTTCTTCTTGGATCCGCGATGCGGTCAGTGTTTTTTCGACAGCCACGAAGCGATCTCGCTTTGGCAGGATCAGAATCATGGAGTGACGACCATCCCGGTACGGCAGTTCCAGCCACTCGCTGTCCTCGGCCGCGCGATATTTGAAGTGCGCTGCCTGCGTCTGCATCATCGCCACGGGGATTTTCTCCGTCGGGCTCACTTCAAACTCGGCGTCTTTCGTCTCGCCCTTGAGGAACGGCGTGGCCCATGCGCCCTTGTAATAGATGGCGTTAGTGAGGACGAGTTGCGTGCTCGGATCTAGCATGCCCGACTTCAGCAACTCTGGAATCTTATCCCGCGTTTGGTCACTCACCCACTTGTTGATCGTCCGCCGCGAACCTTCCGTATCCCTGACGAAATCCAGTTCCCGTAAGCCCCCGCCGAAGTTGCGCTTAGTCAGGCTCAGGAACTCGGGACGGAAGCCCAATCCCTTCTGACCCCACAGCGCATTGGCAACGTGGAACTCCGGCTTGTCCTTACCGCCGTCGCTCTTGAGCTTCCGGGCGAGTTCGGCGTGGGCCGGGTGGACGCGGTCGCCGAGCTTTTCGATGCCGAGCACCTTCGCCATCTGCGCGGCCGTCTCACCGCGGGCACCGGCATAGGTCATCGAGAGCGCCGCGTGGATGCTGTACGGCGAGAAGAAGATGTTCCCCGTCTCCGTCTCGGCGAACTTCTTGTAGAGGTCGATGGCGAAGGCGTTGTTCGCCTCGACGAGCGCCTCCAAATCCTCGGCCGGCACGTAGATGGCCGGCTCGGGATCGAACTGCTCCGCCGACTTGCGACAGCCGAGGGTCACCACGAGGCCGATCATCGCGGCGAGGGCCAGCACCGACGCGATTGTCTTTTCATGGCAGTCTCCCGTCGGCGAACCGGCAAACTCGGAATTGCACTCACGCTAACAAGACGGCAGTGTGACGCATGACGTTTGCGAGAGCTACCACATTCGGGAACGATTGTCACAATCGTACCATCAGCCCTCACAGCGCGTCGTTCGCCTCGAAGCGGAAATGCGGCCCCTGCCGGAACTCATTTCGGCCGCGTATCATGTCAGCGTGCTCCCAACACCTCAGCAAATCCGGGACGACCTCCGCGGCGAGTTCCGCGGCGACCTCCACTTCGATGCGCCGACGCGCTCCCTCTATTCCACCGACGCCAGCCCGTTCCAGATCGCGCCGCTCGGGGTCGCCGTGCCCGCCGATGCCGCCGACGTTTCGGCGCTGCTCGCATACGCCCACGCCCACGGCCTGCCGGTGATGCCGCGCGGCGCGGGGACCGGCCTCGCGGGGGAATCGCTCGGACCGGGACTGATGATCGACCTCGCCCGGAACTTCCAGCGCATCGCCGAACCGAGCGACGGCACCGTCCGCGTCGGCGTCGGCGTGACGCTCGCCCGGCTCAACGCCGAACTGGCGAAGGTCGGCCGGCGGATCGGCCCCGATCCCGCGAGTGGCGCCACCGCGACCGTCGGCGGGATGATCGCCACGAACGCCAGCGGCGCGAGCGCATTCGCCCACGGCTACTTCCGCGACGCCGTGCAGTCGCTGGATGTCTGCTGGGACGACGGCACCCCCGCGAGGCTCGGCCCGGGCCGGGTCGCGTCGCCGGAACTGCGCACGATGGAGATCCGTTCGCAGACGACGGCGCTCCTCTCGGCGAACCGCGAACTCATCGCCGCGAAGCGCCCGCAGACGCCCTTCGACCGCTGCGGTTACCTGCTGCACGACGCCGTCACGGAGGCGGGGCTGCACCTCAAGCGGCTGCTCATCGGCACCGAGGGGACGCTGGCGATCACGACGGAAGCGGAGCTGAAAACGATCCCGATACCCGGCGGCACCGGCCTGGCCGTGATCGCGTTCGAGACGCTGAACGAAGCGCTGCGGGCGGGTCTGTCGCTGCGGGCTGCCGAGGGGATCGTCTCGTGCGATGTCTTCGATCAGCGCCTGCTGTCGCTGGCGCGGAGTGCGATCGCCCGAACCTCCCTTGCGGTTCCCGCGAGTACGGCGGCGCTGGCCATCATCGGCGTCGAAGGAGGCTCGGTACGCGAAGCGCGCATGCGGTTGAATGCGGCCGTGCGCCGGTTGGAGGACGAGTTCCCCGTCGAGCTTATCGCCGAACCGGCGACCGCGCCGGATGCGGTCGCGGAGGTGGAGCGCTTCCGCGCCGCGGCACTCGCCGGGGCCTACTCCACGGTCGGGCGGGTGCGGCCGCTCGCGTTCGTCGAAGACACGGCCGTGCCCGGCGAGAGCCTGCTGCGCTACGTCTCCGGAATCGCCGAACTCCTGCGCCGGCAGGACTTGACCGGCTCATTCCTCGTCCGCGCGCTGACGGGGCAAGTCCACGCTCGACCGCTCATCGACCTCGATTCCCCCGCCGACCGCGAGAAGATGTGGGGCCTCGCCGACCGCATCTTCGCGCTCTCGATCAGCCTCGGGGGCACGATCAGCTCGCAGCACGGCGTCGGGCTGGCGCGGACGCCGTGGATCGCAAAGCAGGCCGGGGAACTGGCGCCGACGTTCGCCGAGCTGAAGCGCATCTTCGATCCGAAGAACGTGCTGAACCCCGGCAAGATCGTCGGGCCCGATCCGAGCCGCGCCGCTTGGCCGCTGCGCGAGCCGACCCCGGCGACCCCGCGCCAGCCGCTGATGCTCTGGAGTCAAACGGCGCCCGAGATCGAAGCGGGCCGCTGCAACGGTTGCGGCGACTGCCGGACGGAAACCCCGCCGACGCGGATGTGCCCGACCTTCCATTCGTCGAACGTCGAAGCGGCCAGCCCGCGCGCCAAGGCGAACCTCTTCCGCCTGCTGCACGAGGCGGATGGCGCCGATGCGCTCGCGAGCGCCGAGGCCAAGGCGATCGCCGACCTCTGCGTGAACTGCAAGATGTGCCGCGGCGAATGCCCGAGCGCGGTGAACATCCCGAAACTGGCGCTGGAAGCGAAGGCCGCGTATCACGCCGAGCACGGTCTCGGCCGCGAAGAGTGGATGCTCGCCCGCATCGAATCGCTGATGACACTCGCCGGCAACTTCGCCTTCAGCACGAACCGTCTCCTCGGCAACTCCGCCGCGCGCTGGGTCGCCGAGAAGCTCTTCGGCCTCTCCCGGAAGCGGACGCTGCCGAAATTCACCCACCGGACCTTCCTGCGCCGCGCCCGCACGGCCGGCTGGAGCCGCCGCCCGTCGGCCGAGTCCGACCGTCCGAAGGTCGCCTACTTCGTTGATACCTTCGCGAACCACCACGATCCGCTCATCGGCCGGGCGACGGTCGCGGTGCTCCAGCATCACGGCTTCGAGGTGTACGTTCCGCCGCGACAGCGCGGCTGCGGCGTCGCGGCGCTCGCCCAGGGGGACATCGACACGGCCCGCGAGATCGCCGGCGCCAACGTCCGGCTGCTCGTCGATCTGGCCCGCGA
>JAYVTJ010000878.1:0-2346 GCA_043774415.1 Fimbriiglobus sp.
GACGAGGTGATCACCGGGGCCGGCGCCGGCGGCGGACCCCACGTCAAAGTCTTCGACGGCCGGAGTATCGGCGGTGCCCGCACCGAACTCGCGAGCTTCTTCGCCTTCGATCCGCTCTTCCTCCGCGGCATCACCGTGAGCGGCGGCGACATCAACGGCGACGGCATCTCCGATGTGATCGTCGGCGCCAAGGCCGGGGCCGGCCCGCACGTCAAAGTCTTCGACGGCCGCTCACTTCGGTCCGGGATCCAGAGTGAACTCGCCAGCTACTTCGCCTTCGATCAGGCCTTTGCGGGCGGCATCAACGTCGGCTCCCGCGACATCAACCGCGACGGCTTCGACGACGTTTTCGTCGGAGCGGGCCTCGGCGGCAAATCGAACGTTTCGGAGTTCGACGGCCGCTCGCTCACCGGAGGCACTCCCAGACTGCTCGGCAGCTTCTTCGGCTACGATTCGACCTTCACCGGCGGCGTGTTCGTCGGCTGACGCCCCGGCGCCGACCGGGACATCTCCCGATCGGCGCCGGCATTTTTCCCGTTCCTTCTTTCCACCGTTCGAGGAGTCCGACTATGACCGATCGCATGCCAGAGGCCACGGGCCACGACCGCCGCGCTTTCGTCCGCGGAGGCCTCGCCGCAGCGGCCGCCGTCGCCGGCGCATCACTGCTTCCGAGCCGCGCCGCCGCGGCCGATTCGGACAAGCTGCCGAACCTCTACCCCAACTGGAACGCGTTCCTGTTCCAGTCCATCACCGCGCACGAAGTCGCCCATGTCGATACGATCAAGGGCCTCATCACGCAGCTCGGCGGAACGCCCCGTCCGAGCCCGACCTTCAAGAACCTGCTCCAGCCGAATCTCGTCGCCTTCGGGACGGTGTCGAAGGCCCTCGAAAACACGGGTGTCGGTGCCTACCTCGGCGCGGCGCCGATCATCTTCCAGCGAAACGTCCTCGCGGCGGCCGGCTCCATCGCCACCATCGAAGCCCGGCACGCCGGCTACTTGAACGTGCTCTTCAACGAGTTCCACACGACGAACATCTTCGGCGCCGAGCAGATCTTCGAGCGGGCGCTGACGGTCCAGGAAGTGGTCGATTCCGCGTCGCCGTTCATCACGGGGCTCAACGGCGGTCCGCCCCTGACCTTCGCGGCGACGCCGTCGCGGGCCAACGACATTGCGATTCTGAACTTCGCGCTGGCGCTCGAGTACCTCGAACGCGACTTCTACAACCTCAACGTCCCGGTTTACTACCCGACCTGATCGGGCTGGAGCGGGTCAATCCGGGCCGGGCGGGGGAGCGGCGATCCGTAGGGATCGCAGCTCCTCCGCCCGGCTCGATTCGGGTATAGTGGAAATGTGAACTCCGCGCGGCGCCTCGTCGGTCGGGTCGATACCGGTATCGCGGTCCCGACGGAGTGAGGTCCGCACCATGCTACCCGTCGAAGTCCTCCGCCAGATCCGCCGGCTCCAGATCCGCGCCCGCCGCGCGGTCCAGACCCTCCTCGGCGGCGAGTACCACTCGGCCTTCAAAGGGTCCGGCTTGGCCTTCGATGACGTGCGCGAGTACCAGCCAGGCGACGACATCCGCGGCATCGACTGGAACGTGACGGCCCGCACCGGCACCCCCTTCGTGAAGCGCTACGTCGAAGAGCGCGAACTCACCGTCATCCTCGCCGTCGATGTGTCGGGCAGCCAGAACTTCGGCACGCAGGCCAACACGAAGCGCGCGGTCGCCGCGGAACTCGCGGCGCTCGTCGCCTTCTGCGCCATCGCCAACGGCGACCGCGTCGGCCTCCTGGCGTTCACCGACCGCATCGAAAAGCACATCCCGCCGAACAAGGGGACGCGCCATGTCCTGCGGATTCTGCGCGACATCCTCCACTTCGAACCGGAGCGCCGCGGCACCGATTTGAAAGCGGCCCTCGATCACTTGAACAAATCGCAGAAGCGCCGGGCCATCGTCTTTCTCTTCAGCGATTTCCTCGCGACCGGCTTCGAGGATAGCTTCAAGCGCGCCGCCCGGCATCACGATCTTATCGCGGTGCGCACCGCCGACGCCCGCGAAGCGACCTGGCCCGCCGCCGGGTTGATCCAGTTGGAAGACGCCGAGACGGACGAATCGTTCCTGATCGACACCTCGTCGGCGGCGTTCCGCAAGGAGTTCGCGGCGGGTCAGCTCCGGCGCCGCGCGGAGTTCGTGAAACTGGCGCGCGCGTCGCAAGCCGACCACCTCGAAGTCGGCACGGAGGGCAACCACTTCGATGCGATGCTGAAGTTCTTCCGCAACCGGGAGCGCCGCAAGACTCGGGGGTGAGCCGTAGGGCGTGGTCGAGTCCGCGAGACCCGCCGT
>JAYVTJ010000879.1:0-1670 GCA_043774415.1 Fimbriiglobus sp.
ACCCGACACCCAACTCCCGGCACTTCTCCTCGGCGATCTTGAAAGCGATCGATTCCAGTACCGTGCCGCGCTTCGGTCGGGTGACGACTCCAGCCACCACCGCGAGCACGCTGGCGATGGCGGTATCGGGCGCGCTCCCGAACTGATCGAGCAGCACCGGCACATTCCCCGGCGCACTCCGCCGCTGCGCCGCGAGCGACCAGTGCAGCCGACTGCGGTGCTTGATCGATGCTGGGACGATTCCCCCTTCGACCTGAGGAAGGACGCCGACGATTTCGAGCACGGCCCCTTCCTCCAAGAAACGCCGATAGCGTTCGAGCGGAACCGGGAAGGCGTGCATGCCGACCGTCGGCGGGCCGTTCCCTTCGTCGCCGGTCATGTACCCGAATGGGCCGGGTGTGGCGAAGGTGATAAGCGCGAACTCGGTTCCCGCGGGATAGAGCGGGGACTGAGCGGCGAGGATCGCCGCCGCCGCGCCCGCGAGTTCGACGTCCGAATAGGGGATATCGATCCCGCAGACGACGCAGTCGCTGCGGAAGCGGGCGAGGTGTTCGGGCCAGCGGAAGAGCCTCTGCCCGTGCGTGCGGCAATAGTCGGTGATGGCCGTCCCCGCGACGAACCCCGCGTCTGCGAACGAGAGCGCGAGTTCGCCCTGCGGGACCAGCCGGCCGCTGCGGAAGGCGATCACTTGTTGCGGACGAGTTCGACCACCGGCTTCACCGTCTTGCCGTTCTCGACCTGGGCCGGTGCGAGGCCTGTCATGCCCGTCGTGACATCCGTCTTGGTCGTCTTCAAGACGTACGCGCCCGGCGCGACCTTCTCGAACTTGAACCGGCCGAAGTCGTCGGTCTTCGTTTCGCCCTTCGGCTTCGCCTCGGCATCGAGGAGGGTCACGGTGAGTCCTGGCTGCGCCCGCTCGCCGCGGACGACCTTGCCCGCGATGGTGCCGCTCGGGGCCGGCGGATCGACGAGTTCGACCTTCTGCGTTTCGACGGTGGTGTTGCCGACTTCATCGGTCACCGAGACGCCGACGGTGATCTCGCCGCGCTTCTCGGGCGGCAGCGGCATCAGCCCGATCCACTCGACCGTCGCGAGCTTCGTCTTGGCGTCGAGCTGCTGCACCCCGACCACCTTCGGCCCCTCGGGGAGCTTGCCGTCTTCTTGGAGTTCGCCCAGGAAAAAGACCGCTTTCACGACGCGGGTGTCGTTGTCCTGGAGGGCCGCGCTCACCGGCAGCGGCGTCCCCTTGATGTGCTTCGCGGGGAGCTTCAGAAACTTCACATCTTCCGGAGCCGTGGCATCGACCGCGATCCCGTACGCGTCGGACTTGGCGATCTGCTTGCCGTCGGAACCGCGCAGGACGCTGACGACTTCGACCCGGCCGCGGCGCTCGCCGAGATCGAGCGGGACGATCCAGTCGGCGCTGCGGTTGGCGATGGCGAAGCCCTTGTCGAGCTTCCCTTCGAGTTCGATCCAGACTCGCTCCTGCCGGCTCCCCAGCAGCGGGATGATCTCCGGCTTCACGTCTTCATCGGGCACGCCCGCCTGGCGGATTTGCAATTCGAGGCTCGAGTTGTCCGGGGCGTTGTCTGCTTCGATCTTGATCGGGAACGAGGCGGTCGGCCGGGTGACGGCCTTCGTACCGAGGCCCGCCGGGCGGAGGATGCGGA
>JAYVTJ010000880.1:0-4227 GCA_043774415.1 Fimbriiglobus sp.
AGCCCTCCGTGGTTCGAAACGGGAGTGAGTGCCGCAGACACGGAGGGCTTACGCCCACCGCTCGGAAAGATTCGGAGGCGGAAGTTGACGCGAGAGGAGATCGTTGCCGAAGTAGCCAACTTCGGCTGGCCGCAGAGGCAAACGGCCGTGTTTATCGCGTTTCATCTGTTCACTGCCGACATGGAAGTGGATCAAGATTGTCCCAATTGTGGTGAACGGTTCAAAGTGTTGGGATTGCCCGAAGGCTCGCCCCAACCTCGGGCTTGGACCGTGAATTGTCCCTGCGGGGAATCTGCGTTTCGAGGTTTGTAGCATAGGCTCCTGATTCCTTCGGGATCAACAGCCGAATCACGCGGGATGTCGCCGATGCCGCTGCGGGATCATTTCCACCCACCGCTGAGCCGGTCCCACCCGTGGCGGGCGTTCCACGGGGCGTGGGCTGCGGCGATGGCGCGCGGCCTCAACGCCGGTGTGCTCCCCGCCGGGTATTACGCGGTGCCGTTCCTCGACCGCGATGGCCCGGTCGAAATCGATGTCGCCGCGATCCGCGAACCCGCCCTCGCGACCGGCGGATCGGCGATTTGGGCCCCGCCGGAACCGGAGTGGGCGGTCGCGGTCGAGTGGCCGCCCGAAGACGAAATCCGCGTCGAAATCCTGACGGACGACGGCGACCCGCAAATCGCGGCGGGCATCGAAATCGTCGGCCCGAGCAACAAGGATCGCCCGCAATCCCGCGAGGCGTTCGTGGCCAAATGCGCGGATTACCTGCGGCGCGGTTGCGGGCTCGTCGTCGTCGATGCGGTTTCGACGCGCCGCGCCGATCTCGCGGCCGACTTGCGAGCCGCACTCGAGATCGACGGAACGACTGAGTCGGGAGGTGCGTCGAATGCCACGTCGTACCGTGCCGTCGGCCGAAATGGGAACGGTCGATTGCAAGCGTGGCCGGCGCCGCTCGAGATCGGGTGCGCACTCCCGACGATCCCGCTCTGGCTCGGCGGAGAACTGTCCGTCCCGCTCGATTTGGAAACCAGCTACACCGCCTGTTGCACCGACTTGCGTATCCGATGATTGTAAGGAGATTCCCCATGCGTCGCTTCGCTCTCGCCTTCGCCGCTCTCGCCTTCGCTTCGCCGGCGTTCGCCTACGTCGAGGCGCCGATGTCGTTTGGGGCGGTCATCGCGCAGTCCACGGCGATCTGCAGTATGGTCGTCACCAAGGTGGACAAGACGAACAACATCATCATCTTCCAGAAGGTCGCCGACCTGAAGGGGAAGCACCCGCAGGACACGATCAAGCACAACATCGGCCGGGGCGGGCTGCGGGCCGGCGAGTGGGAAGAGATCATGAAGTGGGCGGAAGTCGGCAAGCCCGCCGTCTTCTTCCACAACGGCAGCGCCTCCGAAACGTACCTCGGCGTGACGTGGTACCAGGCCTACCCCAACGCCGACTGGTGGGGCATGAGCCACGGCGAACCGTTTCTCCTCCGAAGCTACGCGGGCAAAGTGGACAAGCTCACGAGCATCGTGAAAGACATCGTCGCCGGGAAGGAACTCGCCGTGCCGTGCCTCGTGGACGGCGATAAGGAAGCCCTCCACAAGAAGACGGCCAAAGTGCAGCGGCTCAAGGTGAGCCTGAAGATCCAGGACTACGACCCGAAGCGCGACTTCGTGGCGTGGGGCAGCGGCGGCGACGAAGTCCGCCGGCTCGCGGGGATGCCCGGCTTCGACAAGATCGCCTCCCTCGGCAAGGGCGAAGCCGAAGCCCAGTCGATTTCGGCCGTCGATTTCGACGGCGATGGCAAGCTCGATATCTGCCTTTGCGGCGCGAACAAGGTAAGCCTCATGCAGCAGGCCGATGACGGCTATTCGGAAATCTCGCTGCCCGGCCTCGTCGGCGGAGCGCGCTCCGCGGTCTGGGCCGACTACAACGGCGATGGCCTCCCCGATCTGCTGCTGGCGACTCCGACCGGACCGAAGCTCTACACGAACCTCGGCAAAGGAGCGTTCCGCGACGACAGCAAACTGCTGCCGAAGGAGACCGCGTACAACCTCACGGCCGCGGCCTGGGGCGACTTCAACGGCGACGGCAAGCCGGACATCCTCCTCGCCAACGGCTTCCACGGCCTGCGGCTCTACAAGAACCTCCGCGCCAGTGCTCCGGTCAAAGCGGCGGCCCCGAAGCTCGGCGGCTGGCACGCGGTCGGGCCGTTCCGCGACAAGGAGAACAAGCCGAACTTCGGCGTCGCCTTCGCCCCGGAGACCGAGAAGGCGATCGACTTGGCGAAGGTGTTCAAGGGCAAGCGCGACCTCGACGTGAAGTGGGAAGCCAAAGACTTCCCCGATGGCAAGATCAACGACCTCGCCCCTTACGGCACCAACTGCGCGACCTATCTCTATCGCGAGATCGAGTGCGCCGCCGCGACCGAGTTCCCCGTCTCGCTCGGCGCCGACGATAACCTCACCGTCTGGCTCAACGGCGAGAAGATCCACTCCGACGCCACGGTCCGGGCCTGCGCGCCGGATCAGGCGCGGCTGAATCTGAAGCTGAAGGCGGGCAAGAACCAGCTCCTGCTGAAGGTCTGCAACTCGGAGGGCGCCTACGCGTTCGTCTGCGGCACCGGGGCCGATGCGCCGAGCAGCGAGCCGGGCTTCGCCGATGTCTCGGCCGAGTGGGGCTTGGGCGAAGCGGGCCTCTGCGCGGACCGCAAGGGGGACTCGCTCTCGGTCGCCGACTTCGACAACGACGGCAAACCCGATTTCCTCTTCGGCGCCGGCGAAGGTTTCCTCTTCCGCAACACCGGCGCGAAGTTCGAACTCGTCGATTCGGGCATCAAGTACGCCGCGGGCAAGGTCGGCCCTTCGCTGGGCGACTTCGACCGCGATGGCCTTGTGGACATCTTCATCCCGCAGACGACCGGGGCGTGCAAGCTCTACAAGAACCTCGGCGGCTGCAAGTTCGCGGACGTGTCGGCGAAGGCCGGGGACCTCGGCAAGAACCTCGGCTACGCCGTCGGCGCCGCGTGGGGCGACTTCGACAACGACGGTTTCGTCGACCTCGTGGTGAGCTGCTTGAAGGGGACGAACAAGTACTTGAAGAACAACGGCGACGGCACCTTCACCGACAAGTCGGCCGAGGTGGGGCTGAACCAGAAGGTCTGGAACACGCAGGCCGTGGCGTGGGCCGATCTGAACAACGACGGCCGTCTCGATCTGCTCATGCACAACGAGGGGCAGGAATCGGCGGCGCTCTTCGGCGGCCCGGCCGACGCGAGCAAGTGGACGCCGATCGTGGTGAAGATGCCGAAGGACAGCCCGCTCTCGTGTGGCCGCGTCACGGTGAAGTCGGACGACGGCAAAACGTCGGTGTCGGCGCAGCTCTTCGGCGGCAACGGCCGGGGCGGCCAAGGGGATTTGAATCCGCGCTTCGTGCTGGCGCCGGGGGCGTATACGGTGACGGTGAAGGGGAGCGACGGGAAATCGAAGGAGCAGAAGGTGACGGTCGCGGGGACGCCGATGAACGTGAAGCTGGATTGATATGTCGGCAGAACTCTTCGACGCCATTGAACAGCACGATGCCAAACGGGTCGACGGGTTGCTCGCGGGGGGAGCAGACCCCAATGCGCACCACCCGCAACAGCCCGTTTGGCATGTGCTGATGACCGCGATCGAGGAACTGTCGGGAGGCGGCTCGATTGAATCGGTCGAAGTGTTGATTCGGGCTGGAGCATCTGTCAACGCGGCCGACCCACTTCGCGACGGAATACCTCTGTTGGTGGCTGTGCTGAACAAACAGGTTGAGGCAGCGGGTTTGCTCTTGGATGCGGGAGCCGAGCCTTGCGTTGTTGACGGCGAGGGCGATTCGCCTTTGTGGCGTAGCGTGGAATTGAAAGATCACGACATGGTCGCGCTGCTCCTGGCGCATGGTGCGGCCAAAGCGATGTACAGAGTGGATCCGTTCAGCGGCATGAACGCACTCGGCCGGGCGGTCTGGAACTTGGATGCACCGATGGTGGAGTTGCTGCTTGCGGCGGGTGCCGATCCGGAAAGGATCGATCTGGATTACGAAACCGCGTGGGACCGTCTGCCTCCGAGGGACACATCCGATCCGCAAGTTTGGGATGCCGTTTCGACGCTGCTCGAAGATACGGCGCGCGAGAAGCAAGTCCCGTAGGTCGTGGTCGAGTCTCCGAGGCCCGACATCGACAGCGTGCGACATTCATGTCGGGCC
>JAYVTJ010000881.1:0-1932 GCA_043774415.1 Fimbriiglobus sp.
CGGCGGCTTCCCCGGCGGTGGAGGCGGCGAGGCCCCGAAGCCGGGCGTGCAGGTGAAGCCGAGCGATGTCAAGAACTACCCCGATGCCAAGATGTTCGATCCGACCGTGCTCCGCACTCTCTTCCTCGACTTCGAGAGCAAGGATTGGGAATCGGAACTCGAAGTCTTCCATGGCACCGATGTCGATGTGCCCTGCACGCTCACGGTCGATGGCAAGAAGTACCAGAACGTCGGCATCCACTTCCGCGGGATGTCGTCGTACATGATGGTGCGGGCCGGGACGAAGCGGTCGCTGAACCTCTCGTTCGATCACGCCGATCCCAAGCAGCGGCTCTACGGCAACAAGACGCTCAACTTGCTCAATTCGCACGAAGACCCGACGTTCCTCAGCACCGTGCTCTACTCCCAAGTCGCCCGGCAGTACATTCCGACGCCGAACGCGAACCTCGTGAAGGTCGTCATCAACGGCGAGAACTGGGGCATTTACACCAACGTCCAGCAGTTCAACAAGGAGTTCCTGGCCGAAAACTACAAATCGACGAAGGGCGCGCGCTGGAAGGTGCGCGGCAGTCCCGGCGGCCGCGGCGGCATGGAGTACCTCGGCGACAAGGCCGACGCCTACAAGCGCATCTTCGAGATCAAATCGAACGACGACGAGAAGTCGTGGAAGGCGATCATCAACTTCTGCAAGGTGCTGAACGAAACCCCGGCCGAGAAGCTGCAAGAGGCCCTCGCGCCGATCTGCGACCTCGACGGCCTGCTCTGGTTCCTCGCGCTCGATGTGGCCCTCATCAACGGCGACGGCTTCTGGACGCGGGCCAGCGATTACAGCCTCTACCTCGACGAAAGCGGGAAGTTCCACTTCATCCCGCACGACATGAACGAAGCCTTCCACCCCGCGATGGGACCGGGCGGCGGTGGACCGGGAGGACCGGGAGGCCCCGGCGGCGGGCGTCCGGGCGGCGGCTTCGGGCGCCCGTCCATCGGGGAAATCCTGCCGCTGCCGCTGCAGGATCAGCTCAAGCTCACGGAACAGCAGAAGAAAGATGCGGCCGCGATGCAGAAAGAATTCGATGGGCAGATCGAGAAGTTGCTGACTGCGGATCAGCTCAAAGTCTGGAAGGAGCTGAAGGCCGGTGGTGCCGGCGGCGGCTTCCCCGGCGGGCCCGGTGGCGGTGGCTTCGGCCCGCCCGGCGGCATGGGCGGCGGCGGCAACGGGATCGAACTCGATCCGCTCGTCGGATTGACCGACCAGCGCAAGCCGCTGCGGAGCAAGGTGCTCGCCGTGCCGGCGCTGAAGGCCAAGTATCTCGCCGACGTGAAGACCATCGCGGAGAAGTCGCTCGACTGGAAAATTTTCGGGCCGGTGGTCGCGTCGTACCGCAAGCTCGTCGAGAAGGAGATCGAAGCCGATACGAAGAAGCTCGAACCCTTCGCAGCTTTTCAGCGCACGACGGCCGACGATGCGACGACCCCGAAGGGGCGGGAATATCCGATCCGGGCGTTCGCGGACTTGCGGAAGAAGTACCTCGGGGACTACAAAGAACCCGTCGCGAAGAAGTAGCCCGACGGAAGGACTCGCCGCATGTTCGATTGGTTCAACCCCCCGGAAGCGGGGGCCAGCGCGCCGGTGATCCCTCCGGAAGTCCGACTGCCGCTCGACGTCCTCGCGATCCAGCTCGGCGGGGCCATCCTCGCCGGGTTCATCGTCGCGGCCATTTTCCGGGCCACCATCGTCAGCCGGGACCGCTCGGCATCGCTGCCGACGACCCTGGTTCTGCTGACGCTGATGACGGCCATCCTCACGCTCGCCATCGGCACCAACACGGCCCGCGCCTTCGGCCTCGTCGGCGCCCTGTCGATCGTCCGCTTCCGCACGGTGGTCGAAGACACGCGCGATACGGCGTTCGTCATCTTCGCCGTCGTCGTCGG
>JAYVTJ010000882.1:0-3399 GCA_043774415.1 Fimbriiglobus sp.
CTGTACTGCGACGGGTGTAGCGGGGCAAGCGATTTCGCGGCGCGGGGTGCGCGATCCCCGTAGAACGTCGATTTCCGAACGAGGAGTCTCCAAATGCCAATCGAAGTGATTCGCGGCGCCGGCGTGCCGAGCAGCCATCTTCCGTTCAGCCCCGCGGTCCGCGCCGGCGGGTTTGTGTTCGTGTCGGGCCAAGCCTCCGTCGATGGTGCGGGCGCGATTGTGAAGGGGACGTTCGAAGAGGAGTTCCGCCGCTCGCTGGAGAATGCGCGGAGCGTGTTGGCCGGCGCCGGATTGACCTTCGCCGAGGTCGTGCAAGTCCGCAGCTACGTGGACGATCCCGCCGATCTGCCGGAGTACAACCGGCTCTACCGCGAGATCTTCGCCGCGCCGTTCCCGGCCCGCACGACGATCGTCAACTGCCTCGGCGGCGCGCTGAAGTTCGAGATCGACCTGGTCGCATTCGCGGGCGATCCGCGGTGACTCGACTGCGGGGCAGCCGTTCGCATCACGGGTTCGGGACGAAGCGGAAGCCGGGCCCGGCTCGGGCGTCGGGTGCGCAGCGGAGCCGCTCTCCGGCGATGAAAGCATCCTTGGGAGCATCGTCCGGACGCATCCGCTATGACCGAGCCGGGAGCATTTCCATGACGGAGCCCGATCGATTCGCGAACGCGATCGGGTGACGGTCACACGCCGCGGCACTGGTAAGCCATCGCGACCCGGATACCATGCCAATCGTGAATCGGAATCGTCTGCTTCCTCACCCGACCCGTTCCCGATGGACAGCACTACGGCCAGCTTGCTCGTCCGTTTGCGCCACGACGCCGCTGCGACCGCATGGACTCGATTCGTCCAACTGTACACGCAGCTGCTCATGCGCTGGTGCATGCGGCTGCGGATGCCGGAAGCCGATGCGGCGGACTTCACCCAAGAAGTCCTCGTGCTGATGCTCCGAAATTTGCGGACCTTCCAATACGACCGGAACCGGAGCTTCCGCGATTGGCTCAAGACCGTGCTCATGAATGACGGAATCCCACAGGCCGCGGTGCTGCTCAGGGAACGCGCAGGTTTTTCCGCCCGTCGAACGAGTTGTAGCTCGAACGGCGGATCAACTCCCACTGCAATTCCTGTACGGTCGCTTTCTTCAACGTCGTGCCGTCGATCATGTTGACTGTCATGCTCACTCCTCCCTCACGCTTTCGCCGGCTTCGCCGCTTCCTTCTGGTCCATTCCATGACATCGATCAGTTTTTACCGCGCATCGATGAGAGTGCACATCAAGCTCTTCATTACAAACTCCCCCAGACAAACGCACACACAAGGAAGTGGTGCAATGGCATCTTCAATCGATCGGAGGAAATCGACCTTCGAATAGCAAGCTCTCTCGGAGGATCATCCTCGATTCTCCATTCATGTCCAAGACCGCTATTGTCGCAATTTTCGTTTTCGTTTTCCCGGAGAGCGTCGTTCCTTCCCAGCGGAAATGGCGGTTCCAACTCTGTTTTCGAGGTTGGAACAGCGCGATGAGTTTGCCGTCTACCAACCCCGTCAGATTGGGCCCTTTGCTCCAGTTGCATTCCGAGCAGGCCAAGCAAAGATTGTCCGGCTCGTCGCTACCGCCGTGTTGCTTGGCGATGATGTGTTCGACGTGAAACGATTGAAACTCGTAGTCACCTTGATGGGTTCGACAGTATTCACAACGGTCCTTCGCCCGTTCCCACACGAACGTCCGTGTGGCCGCATCGATCATTTCGCGAGCAACCGCCGGGCGCGGGATTTCAAGATCGCCATGAAGGTGGCGTAGTTCACAAGCCGACCGTATTCCGCTTCTTCGGCGTCGGTCAATGCCCCTTCCGTGTGGCGACCGGCGAGATCATCGACGCGGACTTGCACTTGAGGATCGGGTTTCAATTTGATCAATCGCCGCGCCGACTCCGGCGTGAGACACTCTCCGAGAGGTGCGACGAGCCGGTCGAGAACCGCTGTGCTTTCTGAGGTTTCCATATCGCTATCATACCTCTTCGGGGAGATAAGCCTCTCCTGATTCCATCTGCCCCAAGAGTACCCATGCGACCCAAATTCATCGCCGGCAACTGGAAAATGTACACCTCCCTCACCGCCGCGAAGGAACTCGCGGCGGCCGTGGCCAAAGGTGCCCCCGCCGACCCGGACATCCGCGTCGCGGTTTGTCCGCCTTCGCTCTGGCTCACGGAAGTCGCCGCCGTGCTGAAGGGCACCTCCGTTGCGCTCGGCGGGCAGAATTGCCACTTCGAAATGGACGGGGCCTTCACCGGCGAAGTCGCTCCGGCGATGCTGCTCGAAGCGGGGTGCCAGTACGTCATTCTCGGCCACAGCGAACGCCGCCACGGCTTCGGCGAAACCGACGACCTGCTGAACAAGAAGGCCAAAGCGGCCCTCGCAGTCGGGCTGAAGGTGATTTTTTGTATTGGCGAACTGCTCGCCGAACGCGAAGCGAACCAGACCGAAGCCGTGCTCGATCGGCAACTCACCGGCGGACTCGCCGGGCTGACCGCCGCGCAAATGGCGAACGTCGTCATCGCCTACGAACCGGTCTGGGCCATCGGCACCGGCAAGGTCGCCACGCCGGAGCAGGCCCAAGCGGCCCACGCCTTCGTCCGCGGCAAGATCGCGACGCTCTTCGGCGCGGCGGTCGCTCAGGCCGTTCTCATCCAGTACGGCGGATCGGTGAAGTCCGACAATGCCGCGACACTGCTGAACCTGCCCGATGTGGATGGGGCGCTCGTCGGCGGAGCGAGTCTGAAAGCGGATGCGTTTCTCGCGATCATCGCCGGGGCGAAGCGAGCCGGGTGATTCACGTTTCCCGGAACTGCAGCGCTTGACTCAGCGCCCGCGCGGCGGTTTGCGGATCGTCGGCGCGGGCGACGACCGCACCCACCGCGACGCGCTTCGCCCCGGCCGCCACCACAGCGCGGATGTTGCCGACGGTGATGCCGCCGAGGGCGAAGGTGGGCAGAGTCGTCTCCGCCGTCGCGGCGCGGACGTACTCGAGTCCGGGGAACTCGGCGAACGCTTTCGTGGTGGACGGGAACGTCGGCCCGATGCCGAGGTAATCGGCACCATCCAAAATCGCCGTGCGGAGCTGTTCCAAATTGTGCGTGCTGACGCCGATCAGCGCATCCGGGCCGAGAATCCGCCGTGCGGCACTCACCGAGAGATCGTCCTGCCCGAGATGGACTCCGTCGGCTTCGGAGAGCTTCGCGATATCGGGCCGGTCGTTGACGATGAAGAGCGCCCCGGCGCGGCGCGTCCAGAGTCGCATCTGGCGGGCGCGGTCGAGCAGTTCGCGATCGCCCATCTCCTTCTCGCGCATCTGGAAGACGCTCGCACCCCCCTCGGCGGCTTCCGCGATCGTCCAATCGAG
>JAYVTJ010000883.1:0-2325 GCA_043774415.1 Fimbriiglobus sp.
TCCCGGCGTGCGGCTCGTAGTTCAGCACGAACCAGTCGAGCTGGCCGTCGTGCTTCCATTCGCCGTGCTGGGCGAACTCGCAGCCCATGAAGAGGAGCTTCTTTCCGCACATCGCGAACATGTAGGCGTAGAGCGCACGCAGGTTGGCGTACTTCTGCCATTCGTCGCCGGGCATTTTGTCCCAGAGCGCCCCCTTCCCGTGGACGACTTCGTCGTGCGACAGCGGCATCACGAAGTTCTCGTTCATCGCGTAGAGCATGCGGAACGTGAGTTCGTCGTGGTGGAACTTGCGGTGCAGCGGATCGCGGGCGATGTACTGCAGCGTGTCGTGCATCCAGCCCATGTCCCACTTGTAGCCGAAGCCGAGGCCGCCCAGATACGTCGGCCGCGACACCATCGGGAACGAGGTCGATTCCTCGGCGTACGTCTGCACCTCCGGAAAGTGCGTGTACACTTCCAGGTTGAAGCGGCGGAGGAAGTCGATGGCCTCCAGATTCTCCCGGCCGCCGTAGACGTTCGGCACCCACTCGCCCTCTTTTCGCGAGTAATCGAGGTAGAGCATGCTCGCGACCGCATCGACGCGGAGGCCGTCGATGTGGTACTTGTCGAGCCAGAAGAGCGCGGAGGAAAGCAGGAAGCTGCGGACTTCGTGCCGGCCGTAGTTGAAGACGTAGCTGCCCCAATCGGGGTGGTAACCCTGCTTCGGATCGGCGTGTTCGTAGAGGTGGGTCCCGTCGAAGTAGCCGAGGCCGTGCTCGTCGGTGGTGAAGTGGCTCGGCACCCAATCGAGGATCACGGCGATGCCGGCCCTGTGCAATTCATCGATCAGGAACATCAAATCCTGCGGCGTGCCGTAGCGGCTCGTCGGCGCGAAGTAGCCGGTGGTCTGATAGCCCCACGAGCCGTAGAAGGGGTGCTCGGTGAGCGGCATCAATTCGACGTGGGTAAAGCCGAGCTTCGCGACGTGCTTGATGAGCTTCGGCGCGAGGTCACGGTAGTTGAGCGAGTGAAACTTTTCGTCGCGCAGCCACGAACCGACGTGGAGTTCGTAGATGCTGATCGGGGCATCCTGCGCGCTCTTGGCGCCGCGCCCGGCCATCCACTTTTTGTCATTCCATTCGTACTCGAGATCCCAGACGACCGACGCCGTCTTCGGCGACACTTCGCAGTGCGCGGCGAACGGGTCGGTCTTGTCCGCGGCGTAACCGTTGAACCGGCTGGCGATGTGGAACTTGTAGCACTCCCCCTTATGATTGCCGGGGACAAATCCTTCCCAGATGCCCCCGGATGCGGCCGGCTTGAGCGGATGCTTGCCGCGATCCCAGCCGTTGAAGTTGCCCACGACCGCGACATACTCTGCAGCGGGTGCCCAGACGGCGAACTGCGTCCCGGCGACGCCGCCGCGGGTGGTGCAGTGCGCCCCGAACTTGTCGTACAGCCGGACGTGGCTCCCCTCGTTGAACAGGAAGAGATCCTGTTCGCCCAGCCACGCGGGTTCGGCGGTCGATTTCGTCATGGCCTTCGGCTCGGTAGACGCGGTGATGTCCGATGAATTCACGAATATCTTTCGACGCATGATAAGCCATGAGACTCGTGCGGAGTTTGTCGAAAAGAGGGGAGTTCCGTCGTCAAAGGTTGATTCACGGTTACGACGTGCAGTCTTCCTTCAGAGCCGCGAGTGTGAGCTGCGTTTTACGGGCAAACGCAGCTCACGCTCCCGGCTCCGAAGGAATGCAACTTCACCCCGTCACGGCCCCTTCGGATGCGCTGCCGACGAGTTTCGCATACTTCGCCAATACCCCGCGTTCCACTCGTAGGGGTGGTTTCGTCCATGCGGCTTGGCGCTTCGCCTGCTCGGCGGGGTCGATATGCCAAGTGAGCGTCTTGGCGTCGGCATCGATGGTGATGCGGTCGCCATTTTCCAGCAGGGCGATGGGGCCGCCGACCCAAGCCTCCGGACAGACGTGCCCGACGACCAATCCGTGCGTGCCGCCGCTGAAGCGACCGTCGGTGATGAGGCCGACGGTTTCACCCAGTCCCTGCCCCATGAGCGCCCCCGTGATCGAGAGCATCTCGCGCATCCCCGGCCCGCCGACGGGGCCTTCCCCCCGGATGACGAGGATATCGCCGTCCACGATCTGCCGGGCTCGAATCGCTTTGAAGCAGGCTTCTTCGCCGTCGAAGACTTTCGCCGGACCGGTGATCTTGCGCTCCTTCAAACCCGCGACCTTCGCCACGGATCCCTCTGGAGAGAGGTTCCCCTTCAGGATGACGATGTGACCCCGGTCGTACATCGGCTGCTCGAAGGTCTTCACCACGACCTGC
>JAYVTJ010000884.1:0-2960 GCA_043774415.1 Fimbriiglobus sp.
GGATTCAACTCATCCGCATCTTCGTGGCGAGCTTTCCGAAAGTGCATGCGGACGTGTGTCGATTGTTGAATCGCAATAAAATCTTCGTGGATCGCACCAAGGGCATTGGCGTTCTCACAAAAGAAGAAGCGATCAACATGAGTTGCACCGGCCCGGTGGCACGGGCTTCGGGTGTCGTGCGGGATCTGCGCAAAGACGAACCGTATCTGGCGTACCCCGATCTGCAATCATCGTTCAAAATCGTCTGCAGCAATGGCGGCGATTGCCTCGCGCGCTACCTCGTCCGCATGGGTGAGATGCTCGAATCGGTGAAGATCATCGCGGCCGCCATCGAGAATCTGCCCGGCGGCCCCGTGAATATCGGCACCGACAGCAACGTGGTGATACCGGACAAATCGGCGACCTACCGGAGCATCGAAGGGCTGATCCAGCACTTCGAACTCTTTATGTGGAACCGCCGCTTCGAGACGCCGGTTGAGGAAGTGTACGGCGCGACCGAAACGGCCAACGGCGAACTCGGCTTCTACATCGTGGCCGACGGAAGCGGGAAAGCCTTCCGCTGCCGGACGCGGCCGCCGTCGTTCATCCACTTCGCGCTCTTCCCGCACCTGATGGAAGGCCACCAGATTTCGGATGTGCCCGCGGTGCTCGGAAGCCTCAACATCATAGCCGCGGAGTTGGACCGATGATGCAGTCGGCGAATTTGTTTTCGCCCCATCGCTTTTCACTACCTAGGGCTTCCGCCCTAGGCTAGAAAAGTCGGCCCCGTTGGACTCCGCACCGTAGGGGACGGCGGGTTGGAAGTAAGATGCCGGCCCCTGCGGGGCGGAAGATATGAGCAACCGGTACCTAGGGCTTCCGCCCTAGGCTAGAAAAGTCGGCCCCTTTGGGGCGAAGAAGGCTGGCCTTCGGGTCGAATCAGCAAGTGATCACTGTGAGTTCGAGATGCTGACCGAAGAATTGAAATCTCAAATCAAGGCTTACCTGCCGCGCTATCCGCGCAAGCAGGCGGTGGTCCTCCCGGCGTTGCATTTGGTTCACGACGAGATGCGCACCGTTTCGAACGAGGCCATCGTCGAGATCGCCGAGATCCTCGAATTGCATCCGTCCGAAGTCAGCGACACGATGACCTTCTACGAGTTCTTCAAGCACGACGGCGACTAGCTCGGCAAGACTCGGCTCTGGGTCTGCCGGGGCTTGGCCTGCATGCTCCGCGGCGGCTACGAACTGCTCGAACATTGCGAGCACAAGCTCGGCGTGAAGTGCGGCGAGACCACATCCGACGGGCGGATCACGCTGGAATTCGCCGAGTGTATCGGCGCTTGCGACGGAGCCCCCGCCTGCTTGAAGGATGACGTTCATGTGATGAATGTGACGACCGAGAAGGCCGACGCATTACTGCAGAAATTGTGATTGATTTTCTGACTACTGACGCCTGACAACTGATCACTATTGTTTTGTAAAAACAGGTATCAGTTGTCAGTGATCAGTTATCAGCCAGGATGATAGCTTTATGGCCTTTGAACAGACACTCCTCGCCCGCGTCGCCAAGCCCAACAGCGGGAAGCTGGAAGGGTACCGGGCCGATGGCGGCTACGCTTCATTCGAGCGCGTGCTCAAAGAAAAGCAGCCCCTCGATGTCGTCACGCAGGTCAAAGATTCGGGGTTGCGCGGCCGCGGCGGGGCGGGGTTCCCGACCGGATTGAAATGGACCTTCCTGCCGAAGGATCACCCCGGCCCGATCTACCTCTGCATCAACGCCGATGAATCGGAACCCTGCACGTACAACAATCGTATCCTGATGGAGAAGGATCCGCATCAAGTGCTCGAAGGCATCATGCTTTCGAGCTACGCGATCAAAAGCCCCTGCGCGTACTTCTACATCCGCTATGAATACGGCGACGCCTTCCGCACTCTGCAAGCCGCCATCGACGAATGCTACGCCGCCGGGCTGCTCGGCAAGAACATTTTGGGCAGCGCCTTCAGCCTCGATGTCTATATGCATCGCGGGGCGGGGGCGTACATCTGCGGCGAAGAAACGGGGCTCATCGAATCGCTCGAAGGGAAGCGTGCTTGGCCGCGGATCAAGCCCCCCTTCCCCGCCATCGAAGGGGCGTTCCGCAAGCCGACCATCGTGAACAATGTCGAGACGATGGCCTGTGTCACGCAGATCCTCCGCCGCGGCAACGACTGGTTCAAATCGCTCGGTGTTCCGCCCGACCCGAAGAACCCCCGCGATGCCGGGAGCTACGGGCCGAAGCTTTACACCATCGCCGGGCATGTGAACGAATCGAAGTGCGTCGAATTGCCGATGGGCGTCACCGTCCGCGATCTCGTCGAGAAGCACGGCGGCGGCGTTTGGAAGGGGCGCAAAGCGAAGGCGGTGAATCCCGGCGGACTCAGCATGGGCTTCGCCGATTGCAACGCCCCACTGAAAGGCGAAGACGGGAAGACCGAATACGACATCCCCCTCGATTTCAACGGGCCGGGGAAGATCGGATGCCTCGGATTGGGCACCGCCGCGATCACCGTGATCGACGACCAGACGAGCATGGTCGATGTGCTCCACAACGTCTGCCAGTTCTTCAGCCACGAGAGCTGCGGGCAGTGCACCCCCTGCCGGGAGGGCACCGGTTGGATGCTGAAAATCGTCGATCGGATGCGCCGCGGCCTCGGCCGGCGCGAAGATCTGGATGTGCTCGTGGATGTCGCCGACCGCATCGGTATCATGCCGGGGACGACGATCTGCGGCTTGTCGGATGGGGCCGGCTGGCCGGTGAAGACCGCAATCCGCAAGTTCCGTGCGGAGTTCGAAGCGTCGATCCGAGCGGGGACGAAAAGCCCCTACGCGAAGTCGCTGCAACTGGCCGGAGCCCACTGAACCGAAAGGACGTTCCCCATGCGCATACTCTCGGCGATTCTCCTTTCGACACTCGCGCTGCTGGCGCTGGCCTGCGGCA
>JAYVTJ010000885.1:0-3034 GCA_043774415.1 Fimbriiglobus sp.
TCGTCGAGCCGCCCGAGGTAGGTCGCCACGCTCGCGTCGAGGATCGGGTCGAGCTTCTCCCGCCCGGCCCCGTCGAGGAAGAGCCGGACGAGTTCCGCGACATCCGCCGGCGCGTAGACCTGGTGCTTGTCGAGGTCCGCCTTGAGCGTGTGCAGCTTGTTCGGGTCCGTCTCCTCGCTGAGGATCGTCGTCCGGTAGTAGTCGGCGAAGGCCGCGGTGATCGTCTCCGCGTCGTTCGCGAAGTCGAGGACGAACACATCGCGCTTCTGCGGGTGCGCCCGGTTCAGCCGCGACAGCGTCTGCACCGCCTTGATGCCCGCGAGCGGCTTATCGACGTACATCGTGTGCAACAGCGGCTCGTCGTAGCCGGTCTGGAACTTGTCGGCGCAGATCAGGAATCGGTACGGGTCTTCCTGGATCCGATCCGCGATCTCCCCGGCGGGGAAGCCGTTCATCGACGACTCGGTCTCCTTCGCCTCGCCGAACTCCCCCGAGAAGGCGACGATGGCGCGGTACGAACTCTTCCGCTCCTCCAGGTACGCCCGGATGGCCCGGAAATACTGGATCGCCCGCTCGATGCCGCTGCACACCACCATCGCCCGCGCCTGGCCGTCGATCATCTTCCGCGCGATCACCTGCTCGTGGAAGTGGTCCACTACGATTTCGGCCTTGAGCCGGATGGCGTGGTCGTTGCTCTCGACGTACTTCCGCAGCTTCTTCCGCGCCTTCTTGGTATCGAACTCCGGGTCGCCCACGATGGTCTTCACCAGCTTGTAATAGCTGTCCACCGGCGTGTAACTCTTCAGCACGTCGAGGATGAATTCCTCCTGGATCGCCTGCTTCATCGTGTAGCTGTGGAATGGACGGTGGCTCACCTTGCCCTCGGCGGCCGGCACCGCTTCGCCGAACATCTCCAGCGTCTTGTTCTTCGGCGTCGCCGTGAAGGCGAAGTAGCTGGCGTTCGTCAGCATCTTCCGCGCGTCCATCCGCCTTTGCAGCGCGTCGTTGATCTCGTCTTCCGGCTCAGAGAGCGCCCCGCTCAGCGCCGCCGAGGTCTTGCCGCCCTGGCTGGAATGCGCCTCGTCGATGATGATGGCGAAGTTCCGCCCCCGGTGTTCGTCGCCGATCTCGTCGAGGATGAAGGGGAATTTCTGCACCGTCGTGATGATGATCTTTTTACCGCCCTCGATGAACCGCCGCAGGTCGCCCGAGTGTTCCGCGTGCCCCACGGTCGCGCCGACCTGGGCGAACTGCTCGATCGTCGCCTCGATCTGCTCGTCGAGGAGGCGGCGGTCGGTGATGACGAGTATCGAATCGAACACGTCCTTGCCGCCCTTGCGCACGCCGATGAGCTGGTGCGCCAGCCAGGCGATGGAGTTCGACTTGCCGCTCCCGGCCGAGTGCTGGATGAGGTACTTCCTCCCCGCGCCGCGCAGGGCGACATCGGCCAGCAGCTTCCGCACGACCTCGAGTTGGTGGTAGCGCGGGAAGATCTGCGTCGCCTTCTTCTTGCCGGTCTTGCGATTCTTGACCGCGACGATCTGGGCGAAGTTCTCCAGGATGTCCGTGAGCCGTGCCGGAGTCAGGATCTCTTGCCACAGGTAGGCCGTTTTCAGGCCGGTCGGGTTCGGCGGGTTGCCCGCCCCGTCGTTCCAGCCCCGGTTGAACGGCAGGAACCACGACGCCCCGTCCTTCAACTCCGTACACATCTTCGCCTCGACGTCATCGACCGCGAAGTGGACCGCGCAGCGCCCGAAGCGGAAGAGCGGCTCTTTTATACTCCGGTCGCGCTTGTACTGCTCGACGGCGTCGGCCACGGTCTGCTTGGTGAGGCTGTTCTTCAGCTCGAACGTGATGACCGGCAGGCCGTTGACGAACAGGCTCAGGTCGAGCGCCCGGCGCGTCTCGTCCCGGCTGTAACGCAACTGCCGCGTGACGCTGAAGTGGTTGGCGGCGTGGCGTTCGACCGCCCCGGCGTTGCCGGGCGACGGCGTGCCGTAGAAGAGCGTCAGGTCGTGCGGGCCGTGCTTGATGCCGTGCCGCAGCACGTCGATGACGCCGCGCTTGCCGACCTCCTTTTCCAGCCAGGCGAGGAACTGCCGCCGCGCCGGCGTGTCGTTCGCCAGGTCGAACGCCTCCGCCAGCTTCGGCTGCGTCGCCAGGACGAACGCCCGCAGGTGTTCGAGGTCGAGGCAATAGGCGCTGTCGTAGTGCTTGCTCTCGCCGGCCTTCCAGCCCGCGGCGAGCATGTCGCGGACGATGATGCTTTCCAAACCCTTTTCGGTGGTGTCGGTGACCATAAGACGATTCTCGGGGGGGATCGTGCATTGGGTGTGGTAAATCTTTCGGAATGCGTCATCCGAGGGGAAATCATAGCCCGACGCGCGAGCGGGGGGAATCGTGCCGGTCCCCCGTCGTGGCCTGTCCCCCCCTCGCTCGCGCTTCGGGCTATGAAATCCCGTCCCTCGCTCGCGCGTTGCGGAAGCGGATGGCGGTGATCGGATCGGGGAGGCCGATCGGGAATGCCTCCTCCTCGTACTTCTCGACGAGCAGCAGCAGCCGTTCCAGTTCGTCGCCCGCGTCCGTGCCCGGCGTGGCGTCGAAGATGGCTTCTACGCTCGCCATCGCGGCTTCGTACTGCTTCTTGGTCTCGATGATTTTCGGCGTCATGGCGGTGTGCCCCTCTCGGGAACTATTCGTCCTCGGGTTCCGTAACCTCTTCGTCGTCGCTGGTGAGGTCGGCGGGCTGGGGTTCCGGTGCGTCGGCGGCGAGGTGCTTCGCGGCGTCGCGCACGTCGAGTTTGCCCGTCACGATGTCGGCCGTCAGGCGCGTGCGGTATTCGTGGAGGAGGGTGATTTCACATTGGATTCTCGCAAGAGCGGCGCTAAGCGGTCCGGACTCGATTCCGATGTTGGCCAATATCGCACCTTGTTCATCGGGCGGGGCGATACAAATCGAAATGCTCATGAGCCGGTCTTTCGTCAGCTTGGGTTGGGCGGCTCCCGTAATCCACGGTCGATAGCTGAGCGTTTC
>JAYVTJ010000886.1:0-2557 GCA_043774415.1 Fimbriiglobus sp.
TTGAGCGTCGGCAGAAGGTAGCAGCAGCAGAAATAGAGGGCGAAGACGACCATCGCCGTGGCGATGGCCGAGCGGAAGTCGAGCGGACTGGCGCCGATGGGCGCCCGTTTGATTTCGACCGTCGGCAACTGGGCCTTCGGATTCGACGGCGCGATCCGCGCGGTCTCCTGCGCGATCGCATCGAACGAATTCCGCACGGCCCAGAGATCGTCGCCGAGCGGCGCGAGCGGCGACAGCAACTTGGAATCGCCGCCGTTATTGTCGAGTTTGAACTTCGCCAACTCCTGGAAGACTTCGCGGACCGATCGGAAAAACCACGCTTCGTAGGGGGCCACGGCGCCCGGATCACCCGGCGGGTGCCAGATCTCGAATTCGAGAATCGCGCGGCCGTCGCGCTCGAGCAGGTTCATGCGGATGCAGCAGGTACCCGGCGCGTCGCTCACCACGGCATTTACGGATTCCGGCGGGCGATTGCGGAAGACGATTTGCGACTTGAGCGCGGGCGGGACGCGCTCCTTGAGCTTCTGCGTCACGTCCGTTTCGGGGTTCGATTCGATGTAGCAGTGGTGGACGCCGCCCACGAGGTCGCCCCCGGCCGTACCGCTATCCGCGGTGGTCGGATTGAATACGGAGAGCAGCACGGCGGCGGCGACCATCAGCACCGCAAGGGCGATGCCCCCGCGGTTGGCGACGTGACGGCGAAGTTCCTTCGTGAGCAGTGCCCGCAGGATGTAAATGCGCATAGGAGGAGCTTAGAACACACACCCGACAGATCTCGATTCCGATTCCGATCGATCTCGCCCCCCTCCTCCCCGGAATCAAGAAGAAGCGTCGGAATCGAGGCTGAGCGTTCGGAACCAAGAAAAACCATCGGAATCAAGAAGGAGCGTCCGGAGTTAAGGCCGGATCTCAATTCACTTTCCGCTTCGAGGCGATCAGTGCGATGAGCGCTTTGTGCGGGTCGGCGAACTTCGCGATCCCTTCGCGCATGAGCGTCTCTTCCAGCTTGCCCATATCGACCTTCGACTGGATCTCGCCGAGCACTTCCTTCGACGGCATCTCGTCGATGTGCTTGGCGATGATGCGACCGCTCGCCTCCACGGCCTCGTTCGTGGCGGGGGGGTTCGTCTCGATGTCGCTGCCGGCGAACGCTTCGACGTACTTCCACGCCGGGTCTTCCTTCTTCTTTGTGCCGGTGCTGGCGAAGATCATCTCCTGCTGGAGGGCGAAGCCTTTGCCGACCCAGAACTCGCGGTTCAGGCGCCAAATCTTCTTCGCGTTCACGATGCCGACCTGGCCCTGCGCCGCCGGGCTGAGATCGGGCGTCGACTTGTCCGTGTAAACGTCCAAGCGGCTCACGAAGATGCTGTAGACGGTCTTCACGTTCTGCTTGTCGGTCCGGCGCATGGCCCCGCGGAAGCAGCCGTCGCGGGCCGCGATGTACTGGCGCTCGCTGAAGATCAGCGTGACGTTGACGGCGATCCCGGCCGCGACGAGTTCCTCGACCGCGAGCAGGCCGCCGTCGGTCGCTGGGACTTTGATCATGCGGTTGCAGTGCCCGGCCGCCCATTTCTTGCCGAGTTCGATGTAGCGCTTCGCTTTGTCCGCGGCGGACAAACTGCGGGCGGGATCTTCGAGCAGCGGATCGAGTTCGAAGCTCACCCAGCCATCGTTCCCGGCGGTCTCGCGCCAGACCGGTTCGAACACGTCTTGGGCCTGCTTCACGAGCTTGTCGGTCATGGCCCAAGCGATGGCTTCGTCGTCGTGCCCGGCCTTCGAGAACGCGGCGATGTCGGCGTCGAAGCGCCCGGTCTTCAGGAGATCGGAGATGATGATGGGGTTCGAGGTCGCGCCGGTCGCGCCGAGGGCGCGGTTCTTGGCGATGAGATCGGGATCGACGGAATCGAGCCAGACTTTGGTGCCGCAAGCGGCGAGCGATTGGAGGGGAGTCATAGCGGAACCCGAGGTTGAGAGAGCGGACGCGGTCACCGCCAGTTTATGGATCGCCGCGCGGAATTCGATTCGTCGAATTCCGCGCCGGCGGCGTTACTCTGAGTACCCATGGGCGGCACTCTCCCCGACAGCGATGGCGAACGGATGCGGCGCTGGGCCGGCGGCGACCGCGCGGCCTTCGAGGAGATCGTCCGGACGTGGGAGCGGCCGATGGCGCGGTTCTTCACCCGCTTGACGGGGGATGCTCACGGGGCTTCGGATTTGACCCAGGAGTTGTTTCTGCGCGTCTACCTGAACGGGGCGTCGTACCGCGACGCGGGCACGTTTCGGACTTGGCTCTACCGGATCGCGCTGAATCTGGCGCGGGACGCGGCGCGGCGCAAGGCGCGGAAGCCGGCGGCACCGTGGCCGGCGCAGCTCGATCCCCCGTTCGAAGTCGGGTCGGACGATTTGAAGGAACGGGCCGCACTCGTGGCCGCGGCTCTCGCGGAATTGTCCGAAGCGCAGCGCGAAGTGGTCGTGCTGAAGCATTACGAAGCGATGGGTTTCGAAGCGATGGCCCGACTGCTGAGCACACCGTCGACGACGCTGAAGTCGCGCTTCG
>JAYVTJ010000887.1:0-1812 GCA_043774415.1 Fimbriiglobus sp.
CCCAACCAGTACCCGTCGCTCATGATGCATCCCCGCGCCGCAATTCGCTCATTCTAGAGCGCCCGTTCCGCATCCCGAACCGCGCTCACGAATGCGCGCATTTTCGCGGCGTCCTTGCGGCCCGGCGCCGTCTCGATCCCGCTCGCGACATCGACGCCCCACGGCTTTACGAGGCGGATGGCATCGCCGACATTCTCCGGTGTCAGTCCGCCCGCGAGGATCAACGGCACGCCGAAGTCCTGCCCCGCGAGGAGATCCCACGGCGCCGTGTGCCCGGTGCCCCCCATCGCCCCGGCGACGAACGAATCGACCAGCACGGCCATCGGCTTCGGGGAAGACGCGAGCAGCGCATGGATGCTCGCAATGTCCTCGGGGGAGCGGACGCGGAACGCGGCGATATGCCCTGCCGGGGTGAAGCGCTCGTCGGGCCATGGCGTCGCGTAGGTCTGGCAGTGCATGAGTTTCACCGCGCGGTTCACGGCGAGGACCTCGTCCCACGATTGCTCGACGTACACACCCGTGAAGTGATCGAAGCGCGGCAGCGCCTCGGCAATGGTTCGAGCCTGGTCGAGCGAGATGCGCCGCACCGAGTGCGCGGAGAAGTTGAGACCGATGAAGTCGGCCCCGGCTTCGACGGCGGCAAGTGCATCATCGGGTGCGGTGACGCCGCAGAATTTGATGCGGGTGGTCATGCGGCAGTCGGCGGTTGCGGTTCGCCGGGAACGGAAAAAAGATCGGCGACTCGGCACGTGAAGCCCGGGAGTTCATCGCCGCCGGCGATCACTTGATCGCTCCGGAAGACTTCGACTCGTTTCCCGAGTCGATACACGGTGATCGATTTCTCATCCGGATCGGCCAGCCAGACGAGCGGCACGCCGGCCTCGAGGTAGTCTTGGATCTTCGTCTGAATCCGACTCCAGCGATCCGTCGGCGACAGCACTTCGACGGCGAGAATCGGCAGCTTCACACTCCACCGCTCGGGCATATCCGCATAGGTCGGGATATCCGTGTGGAAGGCGACATCGGGCCCGACGACCGTTCCGAGATTCTCGGACAGCACGACACCCGAATCGTTGGTCGTCGAGAATCCGTGCTTCCGCGCCCGACCATAAAGGTTCAGTTCGGTTCCGATTGCGGAGCAGACGAAACCGTGTCGCGTTGTCGGTCGGCACACGGGCACCACCTTTCCTCGGATCAGCTCGTAGCTCTGGCCCTGATTCTCGGGGAGCTGGCAGAAATCCCAAAACTCATCGACCGACATCAAATGCGAGGTCGTAGCTGCGGGCGGAGTCAGCGTTGCAGTCGCCATGGATCGTTCTCCTTCGGTGTACCATCTTACCCGCCGAAGTGCTGGCGGGCCAACGCCAGCCCCCCGTGGACGACGACCTCTTCGCCGAGTGCTGCCGGGACGATGTCCGTGAGGCCGGCGAAGGGTTTGAATCCGCGCTCGGCGACGTACTTGCGAATGGGGTCGAAGAAGAGGTCATCGCCCATCAGCGAGACGCCGCCGCCGATGATGACGCGTCGCGGACAGAGGAGCTTGACGACGGTGCAGATGCCTTCGGCGAGCGCTTGCGTCGCACCGTGCAGGACTGCGAGCGAGAGCGTGTCGTCCCCTTTCGCCTGTTCGACGATTCGCAGCGTCGAACAATGTCCGATTCCGCTTCGGGCGTATTGTTCGGCGATGCCCGTACCGGAGGCATACGATTCGAGCGTGGCATCGCCGAATGGCAACAGATGCCCGATCTCAGCCGCACCCCTTCCCACTCCGCGGTAGATCTTCCCATCGATGATCAGCCCGCCGCCGATGCC
>JAYVTJ010000888.1:0-3242 GCA_043774415.1 Fimbriiglobus sp.
CGTACTTGTCGATGGTCGCGAGCATCTTGCCCATGCCGGCGTCGTAGATGCGGTTGCGGCTCTTCCCCGTCACGAGCACGCTGTCCGGGTCGAGTTCCATGCGCTTGCCGGTGCCGAGCAGGGCGTTGTCCCCCTTGCCCGTGACGATGACCATCTTGCCGGCGTTTTGCCCCTTCACGTAGAGCATTTCGCGGCCCGCACCGGCTTCGCCCGTCACCTTCATGTAGACGCTGAACGGCTCCTTGCGGTGGGCGTAGGTCATCTCCTCAGTCGGCATCGCCTTCCCGCCGACGACCTCGCGGCGGACGAGCTTCGCCTCGTAGTCGGGCACTCCGGCGTAGGTCTTCATCGCCGCATCGAGCAGCTTCCGCGCATCGGCGAGACTTCCCTTTACCGCCGGACGCTCGACTTTCTTCGGCTCGGCATTCACGAGTTGCTCGGTCGGCGACAAGCTCGACCGCGGCGCCGGTTCGTACGGCTCGGCCAGCGGCGGGCTGTCGGGGATCGAACTCGGGATGGTCGCCTTGGGCAATCCCGGCAGCGTCGGAATCTTGTCGGCGGGGATGTCGAAGTGCGGAGGTTTCACGAGCGGTGGCCGCGCGACTTCTTCGGCCCCGACCGGGACGATCGGCGCCGGCGGCTGCGGATCGGGCAGTTTCGCGGTCGGCAGCGGCAGCGGTTCGCGCTTCCAACTGCGGAAGCAGCCGGCCGAAAGGAGGGCGAGGGCCACGAGGATGACGGGACGCATGCGCACGATTCGGCCTCCTGCCGAGACGGGGTACCACGGCGAATAGTACCCCGACCACCAAACGGGGGCAATCCCGAGGGGAAAAGGGATGGGCCTGTGGAATTGGCGGAGCCGTAGGGCGTGGTCGAGTCGGCGAGACCCGCCGTCCCACGCAATGTAAGGCGGCGGGTCTCGCCGACTCGACCACGCCCTACGGCTCGGCTGGGATGCGGCTTCCGAGACAGAGGAGAGAACACTCCCCCTCACACCCGCGGGAAGAAGACCCGGAAGCGGGTGCCCCAGCCCGGTTCGCTGTCCACCTGGATGAACCCGCCGCCGCGCCCGACGATCTCCGCGACCGTACACAAGCCCAAGCCGCTGCCGCCGGACTCGGCGCGCGTCGTGAATCTCGGGTCGAAGATGCGCCGCAGCGTGTCGTCGTCCATGCCCCGGCCGGTGTCCGAAACCGTGAGCACGGCGAACGCGCCGGCGGGCACCGACTGCGGCCAGCCGGGCTGGGCCTCGGCGAAGGTCTTGCCGACGACGCGGACGGCGACGGCCCCGCCGTCCGGGGTCGCATCGCGGGCGTTGCCCACGAGGTTCAGCACGAGCTGCAGCGCTTCGATGGGATCGACCGCGATGCTCCCCAGGTTCGGGGCGCACTCGGCGCTGAAGCGGATGTCCGACCCGGCATAGCGCGGCAGCAGCCGGGCGAGCTTCGCGAAGAGATCGTGCAGATCGACTTCGACGCGATCGGCCCCCCGGCTCAGCCCGTTGACGTAGTGGAGGAAGTCGGCCGCCTGGCGCGCGAGGTCGCCGATGAGGTCGGCGAGTTCGCGGCGCGGGTCGTTCGGATCGAGTTCTTCCGACAGCAAATCCGAATAGCCGCAGACCACCGAGAGCAGATTGTTGACGTCGTGGGCGATGCCCGGCAGCAGCCGGCCGAGCGTGGCGCAGCGCCGCTCCTCGGCGTCGAGCAGCACCGCCGGTGTCGGTTCGACCGCAGGTTCGACGGGAACGAGCGTGTATAGTGCGCCGTCGAGCGTGAGCCGCGCGGTCGCTTTCAGCAGGAGGCAGGTGCCGTCGCGGGTGCGGCCGAGGAGCAGTTCGCCGGCGATGGTTTCGCCGCGATTCAGCCGGTCGAGGTGCGTGCGGTGGACGGGGCGGAGATCGTCCGGGATAAACGCCCCCGGTGTGCCAAGGGCTTCGGCCACCGTCCAGCCGAAGAGGTCGGCCGCGGCGCCGTTCCAGATCGCGATGAGTCCGGCGCGGTCGAAGCCGACGAGCGGCAGGGGCACGGCGTCGAACCACGGGACGATCGGGTTCGACCGATCGAGGTCGCTGAGGAGTTTCGTCTCGGTGAGGGAGTCGTCGGTCGGGGCCACTCGGGCGGGCGCCACCAAGTCGTTCATCGGGCGACCTCCGGACGGGGGCGCGGGCCGAATCGGTTGAACGTCCGCACCTCCGGTGCTACCGTAGCCTTCCCGCTCCCCGCCCCGTCCGAAAGGTCTCCGCCATGCCCGCCCGTCCGCTGGCCCTCGCCCTCCTCGGCGCCCTCTTCGCACTCCCCGCATCCGCCATCGACAACTACAAGCTCTGCCCGGAAGCGACGCCCGAACCGGGCACGCCCGCCGGCAAGATCACCGAGCACACCTACGCCGAGAGCAAAGCCTTCCCCGGCACGAGTCGGAAATACTGGGTGTCCGTACCGGCGCAGTACGACGGGAAGACCCCGGCGGCCGTGATGGTCTTCCAAGACGGCCAGTGGTATCAGGACCCGAAAGGGGGCTGGCGCGTGCCGGCGGTGTTCGATGCGCTCATCCATAAAAAGGAAATGCCCGTCACGATCGGCATCTTCATCCAGCCGGGGGAGTTCCCCAATCAGCTCGACAAGAACGGGAAGCCGCGTCAGAATCGGAGTTTCGAGTACGACACTCTTTCTGATCAATACGCGCGGTTCTTGGAAGAGGAGATGCTTCCCGAAATCGGAAAGAATTACAAGCTGCGAGGGGACGCTGCCGGTCGCGCGATCTGCGGGATCTCCAGCGGCGGCATCTGCGCCTTCACGGTCGCGTGGGAGAAGCCGAAGCTCTTCGGCAAGGTGCTCAGCCATGTGGGAAGCTTCACGAATATCCGCGGCGGCGACGCCTACCCCGGCCTCATCCGCAAGAACGACGTGAAGCCGATCCGCTGCTACCTGCAAGACGGCACCGGCGACTTGGACAACCTGCACGGCCACTGGCCGATGGCGAACCAGCAGATGGCCGCGGCGCTGCGGTACATGGACTACGACTACAAGTTCGCGCTCGGCGACGGCGGCCACAACGGCAAGCACGGCGGGGCGCTGCTGGCGGAGAGTCTGCGCTGGCTCTGGCGCGATTGGGAGAAGGATGTGGTGAAGTGAGGGGATGGCGTGAACTCACGGCGGAGCGCTGGAGTTCAACCTTCAGGTTGTGGCCCGACCGCGCGGAAAGTCGGGCCGAGTCTTCGTTGGACCTCGAAGACTCGGCCCGAC
>JAYVTJ010000889.1:0-2730 GCA_043774415.1 Fimbriiglobus sp.
ATTTCAAACGTTTGAGGCCTCTGCCTCTCGCTTACACTCAAATTGTAGGCACGGTTTGACCCGTGCCTGTCAGAGTGAGCGGCCGCCGATCTCGGCGACACATCTCACTCCCGTAAGGACATCACGCTACCAAATTGTCAAAGAGCGTTAGAATCCGAACTCGGGCCGCCGACTTCTCAAAATCGGCGACATTCCGTCCGGCTTCCTCGCGTCAACCTTGCGGTTGGGCGACAAGGGGAATGATAGCCCCCGCGGGGTGACTGTCAACGCTTTTTGATGGCAAAGGGGGAAAAAATCCCAAAGCCCCTGAGAAGAGGCCGTTTCGAAGTGCGTTCGCCGCGTTTTTCCGGGGGCGGCACTGGTGCCCCGCGAACGTCGGCGTTAGAAAGAAACTATCCCCGACCCACCGCCGCCGGTCAAGAAGAAACCCGCGATTTTCCGGATTGCTCACCATGCCTTCACCCCGCGCCCTCATTCTCCGGGCCCCCGGCACCAACTGCGACGCCGAGGCCGCATTCGCCCTGGAGTCGGCGGGCGCCGTCGTCGAACGCCTCCACATCAATGCGCTGCGGGAGAATCCGGCGAAGCTCCACGAGGCGCAAATCCTCATTCTTCCGGGGGGGTTCAGCTACGGCGACGATGTCGCGGCCGGTAAAATCCTCGCCGTGCAGCTCGAACACTTCCTCGCGGATACCCTCCGCGAGTTCCGCGACGCCGGCAAGTTGATCCTCGGCATCTGCAACGGATTCCAAGTGCTCCTCAAAGCGGGACTGCTCCTCCAACCGGACGATGACGGCCCTCTCGCCACGCTGGCGCACAACGTCCCACGGCAGTTCACCGACCGTTGGATCCACTTGAAGGTGACTTCGAACAAGTCCCCGTTCCTGACCGGGATCGAAGCGATGTATGTTCCCATCGCCCATGGCGAAGGGAATTTCACCTGCCGCAAAGAGTGGATCTTGCAGGGGTTGGGTGAAACCGATCAAGTTGTCCTCCGCTACACCGATCCGGCGGGAGCCGCGGCCGGGTATCCGCACAATCCGAATGGATCGCAGGACGACATCGCGGGAGTCTGCGATGCGACGGGCCAAGTGCTCGGCTTGATGCCGCATCCCGAACGCCACATTTTGCCGACGCAGCACCCGCGCTGGACGCGCGAAGGTCTGAAGAAAGAGGGCGATGGCCTCCAGATGTTCCGGAATGCGGTGGAATACTTCTCTCTTTGAACCAAGATGCCCACACTCACCTTCGCCCCGGCCCTTGCCCGCTGGCGCACCTCCGAACCAACCTCGGATGCGGCCGCGTGGTCGATCCCCGCGACCGGCGCCACGCTGCGCGAATTGCTCGACGACGTCTTCCGGATTCACCCCACTCTGCGCGGCTACGTACTGGACGAGCGCGGCGCGCTGCGTCACCATGTCGTCGTCTTCGTGGACGGCGCGCCGATGCGCGACAAACTGAACCTGGGCGACGCCGTTCGATCCGACGCGGATGTCCAAGTCTTCCAAGCGCTCTCCGGAGGTTGATCCGTGGCCGACCGACTCCTCGTCTCGACGCGCAAAGGCCTCTTCATCCTCCGTCCGTCCCGTTCCACTTGGGCCATCGGTCACCATGCGTTTGTCGGCGAGAACGTCACGTTGACGCTGCCGGACCTTCGCGATGGAAAAATCTACGCTGCGCTGAACCTCGGCCACTTCGGGGTGAAACTGAAAATGTCCGAGGACGGCGGCAAAACGTGGATCGACCGCGCGGTGCCGGCCTATCCGGACGGCGAACAATTGATCACCGGCGATGGCAAGCCGCCGGTGCCCGCGACACTCAAGATGATCTGGAGTCTCGAAGCCGGGGGTGCCGACCAAGCCGGTCGCCTCTGGGCCGGCACGCTTCCCGGCGGACTTTTCCGCTCCGACGACGGCGGGCAGACGTGGGAGTTGAACCGCGGACTCTGGAATCGCCCCGAGCGGAAGCAGTGGTTCGGCGGCGGCTACGACACGCCCGGCATCCATTCGATCTGCGTCGATCCGCGCGATTCCAAAACGATTCGAGTCGCGGTCTCCTCCGGCGGCGTCTGGCGTTCGACCGACGACGGCGCTTCATGGGATCTTCTGGGCGAAGGATTGTTCGCCGCCTACATGCCGCCGGAGTTGCGCGGTTCGCTGGTGATACAAGATGTGCACCGCATGGTTCAGTGCCCGTCGTCAGCCGACAACCTCTGGATCCAGCACCACAACGGCATCTTCCGCTCGACCGACGGCGCCGCGCACTGGCAGAACCTCCCTGATGTGGCCCCGTCCGACTTCGGCTTCGCGGTGGCTGTGCATCCGCACGACTGCGCGACCGCATGGTTTGTCCCGGCGAAGAAGGACGAATGCCGGGTGCCGGTCGATGGGAAACTGGTCGTCACGCGAACCCGCGACGGCGGCAAGAGCTTCGAGATCCTGCGCGAGGGATTGCCGCAGGAACACGCGTACGATTTGGTCTACCGCCACGCGCTGGACGTTGACGAAACGGGGGATCGGCTTGCCATCGGCTCGACGACGGGTGGGCTTTGGACGAGTGCCAATGGTGGCGACCGGTGGGAAGGAGTGAGTACGCAACTGCCGCCGATTCACGCGGTGCGATTGGGGTGAAAAGTTATCGTGCCTGATCTTGTCGGTCTGGCTCTACTTCGGCGCGCTCTGCATCGACTTCGCGACAATCGCATCGGGTCGTCCGACGGTCGGGTGATCG
>JAYVTJ010000890.1:0-7420 GCA_043774415.1 Fimbriiglobus sp.
CTCGACTATTTGCAGGCAGGCCATCAGTCGGTGGAGTTCAACCGCGTCGGCGTGAACAAGCAGATCACGGGGTGGAATCGGCTGGTGGTCGCCAATGGCGGGCCGGTCTGGGAACTGGGGATGCTCGGGACCCTGATGGGCTACGGGGTCTGGTTCGCGCTGCTGGTGGTTCGATCGCGATTCGGGAGAATCGGCCCGAGTTGGGCGCTCGCCGCGTGCGCGGTCGGCGCACCCCTCTGCTGCCAGTTGCTGCCGTACGAACTGCCCCTGCTCGTGCTCGCCCTGCCCTACTTGGGCGAACTGCTCGCGTCCGAGAATCCGCGCGACCGACTCGCCGCTCTGCTCGTCGCCGCGTTCGGCACCTTCGCGCTCCTGCCGGGCGGCGAAGGCGGCATAGCCGAAGACTTCGCCCACACTTTCGGGTTCACCGCCGGCATCGAAGATGTGCTCCTCTCGCACCGCAGTTTGGGCGTCGCCTGTCTCGCGGGGACGATCCTGATCCACGGCTCGCCGCGCGGAGCATTCACGCCATCCGCGTCGGCAGCGGAGCATCCCAGCCTTCCGTCGGCGGCGGAATCAGCGGTGCCCCTTCCTGCGGTGCCGGCGATGTGTCCAAGTCTTTGATGGCATTCTGTTCGGTGACGAACACAACCCCCGGCTGGTAGCGCTTCGCCTGGCTCGTCTTCATCGTCGTGAACGTCGCGATGATTACGACGTTCCCCTTCCCGATGAGATGCGCCCCGGCCCCGTTGACGCAGACGACGCCGCTGCCGCGCTCGCCGGAGAGGGCGTACGTCGTGAGTCGGGCGCCGCTCGTCACATCCCAGACGTGGATCTGCTCGTGCGGCAGGATGTCCGCGGCATCGAGCAAGTCCTGATCGATGGTCAGGCTGCCTTCGTAGTGCAGGTTCGCATCGGTGACGGTCGCCCGGTGGATCTTCGATTTCAGGATGGTGCGGCGCATGATCGTCTCGCGGGGGGACCGGTGCGGGCATTCTACGGTGCGACCGGGCGAAGGCCATTTCGCCAATCCCCGTAGCGGAACTCGCCAGAGTTACGATTGCCTCACGCCGTGCGACGCGTCGGAAGTCTGGCGACTTCCTCTGCGAGGCCATTTCCCCGTTGCTGACTCACCCCGCCGGCAATATTTACTACCTCCTAGCGAACAGCCACTCACCGCCGCCGGCACTCCGCCGGCGCGGCCACACCGACGGGAGGCGAGCGTGTCGGTCATCGAAGTCAAAGACCTCTACAAGAGCTACGGCGGAATCGAGGCCCTCAAGGGTATCTCGCTCAAGGTCGAGCCGGGGCAGATCTACGGACTGCTCGGGCAGAACGGCGCCGGCAAATCGACGATGGTGAAGATCCTCCTCGGCATCGTCCGCATCTCCAGCGGCGACGCCTTCCTGCTCGGCTACCCGGCCGGCACCACCGAAGTCCGCAAGAAGGTCGGCTACCTCCCGGAGGACCACTCGTTTCCCGGCTACCACACCGGCGAATCGCTGCTGCACTTCTACGGCGAACTCTACGGCATGAACCGGCCCGACCGCATCAAGCGGATCGCCGAATCGCTCGACATCGTCGGCCTCGGCAAGCGCGGGGCGTCGAAGATCAAGACCTACTCGAAGGGGATGAAGCAGCGGCTCGGCATCGCCCAGTCGTTCTTCCACGATCCCGAAGTGATCTTCCTCGACGAACCGACCGACGGCGTCGATCCCGTCGGCCGCAAGGAGATCCGCGAACTCCTCCAGACGCTGAAGGAAGAGGGGCGGACGATCTTCGTCAACTCGCACCTCCTGCAAGAAATCGAATTGATGTGCGACCGCGTCGCGATCATGCACAAGGGCGAAATCGTCCGCACCGGCACCGTCAGCGAACTGACCGCGCGCACGGAGCGCTTCAGCATCACGCTCGCACCCGGCACCGCATTCCCCGTCTCCGAAGTGCGGATTCTCGGCTTCACCGTCGAACCCGACGGCGAAGAGACGCACATCGAGCTCGCCTCCGGGCAGTCGATCGACACCGTCCTCGATTTCCTCGCCTCGAAGAATCTCCGCCTCCGGAACGTCCGCGAATCGAAGCAGACCCTCGAAGACATCTTCATGAACTTGGTCGAGACCGCCGAGCGCGGCAGCACGAAGCGCGGCGTCCGCGTGGCCCGCCCCTTGTCCAACGCTCGGAGGGCCGACTGATGCAGGCGTTTCTCGCGATCCTCAAAGACTCCATCAAAGAAGCGCTGAGCGGCTGGCTGCTCCAAATTCTGATGGTCCTCGCGTTCCTCTTCATGCTCCTCGTCCTGAGCCTCTCGTACCGGCACATCCCCGCCGAGGACCAGGTGCGGAAGGGCTTCGACCTCCAGAACTTCCTCTGGCAGGGCAACGCGCAGGTCGGGCAGCCGAAGTTCACCGTCGAGAACTTCGTGCAGACCAATTCCGGCCCGTACTGGCGCGGCAACTACCAGTTCGACGTGGTCGTAACGACGCCGGACGAAGACTCGATGAAGAAGGCGAAAGCCGCGTTCGGCCTCCCCGTCGGGAAGGACGCCCAGATCAAAGAGATCAAGAGGACGGTGCCGTTCAAGTCGATCGAGGGCGACGTCAAAGCGACCACCCCGACGATGCAGCGCATCACCTACACCACCACCGACACGACCGTGGAAGATGGGATGTCGTGGACCGCCGCGCCGAAGGTCTTCTTCGTCTGGGAATGGGGCGCCGTCTTCTGGAGTTCGCCGCGGAACATGGTCTACCGGATCGAGAAGAACCTCTTCGGCGATTTCGGCATGCTCGCCGGGCTGCTCATTTCGGTGATCGTGACAGCGGGGTTCATCCCGAACATCCTCCGCAAGGGGGCGCTCGACCTCTACATCTCGAAGCCGGTCGGCCGCGTTCAGCTCCTGCTGATGAAGTACGTCGGCGGACTCGTTTACGTCGTGATCCTCTCCGCATTCACCGTCAGCGGCGTCTGGCTCGCGGTGGGCGTCAAGAGCGGGGTCTGGGCGCCCGGCTTCCTGCTGATGATCCCGATCCTCACCTTCTACTTCGCGCTGCTCTACGCCTTTTCCACGCTGATCGCCGTGCTCACGCGGAACCAGCTCGTGGCCATCCTGCTGACCTGCGTCGGGTGGACGCTGGTGACGGGGGTCGGCTACCTGCACGAGCTGGCGGAGAAGGCGAACGAGGAGACCAAGAAGAAGGTGATCGAAGTCCGCAAGATGCAGGGCGAAGCCGGGGCCTCCGAAGAGGACATCCGCGCGGCGCAACCCGTGCCGTGGTGGGTCGAAGAAGGCCTCTTCGGCGCCCGCCGGGTCCTGCCGCGGACCTACGACGTCGATAAACTCGCCGGCCGGATGATCGCGGCGTCGGTGCTCTCGGATTCGGAGTACAAGGAGAAGTTCGAAGGCGACCTCGGCGTGAGCTGGGGCGAGGTGATCATCATCTCGCTCTTGCAAATCGCGGGCCTACTGGCGCTCGCCAGCCTCAGGATGGTCAAGCGCGACGGATGATGCTGCGAACCGTCCGTGGGGCCGGGTGGCGAAACTCGACGGAGCTTCGCCACCCGGCCCGCTTCGTTTAGAATGTCCCCATGCCCCGCATCCGCCAGCTCTCCTCCGATGTCGTCACGAAGATCGCCGCCGGCGAAGTCATCGAGCGGCCGTCGTCCGTCGTCAAGGAACTCCTCGAGAACTCCATCGACGCCGGGGCGACCCGCATCGAGATCGACCTCGAAGCGGGCGGCACCGAACTCATCCGCATCGTGGACGACGGCTGCGGCATCGTCGCCGACGACCTCCCGCTCGCCTTCGCCAGCCACGCCACGAGCAAGCTCGCCACGGCCGACGACCTCTTCGACATCCGCACCCTCGGCTTCCGCGGCGAAGCCCTCGCCAGCATTGGCAGCATCGCCCACGTCACCCTGCAATCGTGGCCGGCGGGGGCGAACCGCGGCCACGAGATCCGCTGCGAGGGACACAAGCTCAGCGAAGTCCGACCGTGGGGCGGCTCCCCCGGCACGCGGATCGAAGTTCGGCACCTCTTCTACAACGTCCCTGTGCGGAAGAAATTCTTGAAGGGCATCGGCACCGAACTCGGCCACATCACCGAGACTGTCACCAAGCTGTCACTGGCGAACCCCGCGTTGCACATCGTCCTCCGGCACAACGGCAAAGCCGTCTACGACATCCCTGCTTCGGCCAATTTGAAGGATCGCATCGGCCTCTTCTTCGGCGCGGAAATCCGCGATTCGCTCTACGCCGTGGAGAGCGGGCCGGGCCAAGTGAGCCTGACGGGGTACATCGCCGATCCGAAGTGCGACCGCGGCAACGCGAAGCTGCAGTACCTCTTCCTCAACGGCCGGTGGTTCCGCGACCGCAGCCTCGGCCACGGCTTCCAGGAGGCCTACCGCGGCCTGCTCATGACGGGCCGGTACGCCGTCGGCTTCCTCTATTTGAACGTACCGCCGAACAGCGTCGATGTGAACGTCCACCCGACGAAGGCCGAGGTGCGCTTCCGCGAGAACTCGCTGATCTACTCGCTCGTGCGCAGCAGCGTGAAGAATCGGCTGATGCAGGAGAACCTCATCCCGCAGTTGCGGCTGCCGGAGCAGGAGCCGGAACCGGCCCGCGACTTCCGCGAGTTTCTGCCGCCGCCGCAGTGGAGCTTGCAACCGCCCGAAGCGCCGATGCCGAGCGGATTGTTCTCGCCGCGCCGCGACGCGGCGGAGCAGACGCAGGCGCCGTGGGAGACGCTGGATCGCGGTGAGCGGATGATGCAGACCTCACCCCCCCCGCCCCCTCTCCGAAGCGGAGAGGGGGAGCCGGAAATGGCGCCGCCCGAGTTGGCGAACTTGCCGGCGCTCGCCAGCGGTTCGGCGCTGCAACTCCACGATTCGTACATCGTCCTCGAAACCGCCGAGGGGATGCTCGTCATCGATCAGCATGCGCTGCACGAGCGCATCCTGTTCGAGCAACTCCGCCGGCGCATCCGCGACGGCAAGCTCGAAGTTCAGCGGCTGCTGATCCCCGAGCCGATCGACCTCCCGGCGGAGCAGGCGGCGACCGTGCTCGAATTCCGCGAGCAGCTCGGCGAACTCGGACTCGATGTCTCCGACTTCGGCGGCAACACGATTCTCCTGTCGAGCTACCCGACGATGCTTTCCCGGCGACCGCCGTTCGAGATTCTGCAGGGGGTCATCGATTATCTGGTGTCGAAGGACCGCGCGCCGACGAAGGAGATTCTGCTCGATCACCTGCTGGCGACGATGGCCTGCAAAGCGGCGGTGAAGGCCGGGGATCGGCTGACGCAGGAGGAGATCGCGTACCTGCTGGAGCTGCGGAAGCTGGCCGACGATTCGCACCATTGCCCGCACGGGAGGCCGACGACGCTGCTCTTCAGTCGCAAGCAGCTCGACAAGCAATTCGGCCGGACGTGATGTGGCTCGGATGATTCACAGATCCACTTCGGTGATGGAGTCTTGAGCGGCGTGGCGGACTTGAACGACGATCACCCTGTCGGCGTCGATCAGGAATAGGATGCGGTAAACGTGGCGACCCCGACCGACCAGGCAGCTCCTGAGGTCGCGGCCGAGCAGGTTCGCTTCATCGGCTTCCGGCCAGCGCGCCGCGTCGTCCGCCAATTTCGAGATTGCTGTTTCGATCCGAGCCAGCCAGCGTTCCCCCCGAGGCGGCGGATACATTTGCGGCTATCGATTTGCTCCTCCGAACAATATCTCGGCGAACGCGTGCGGGAACTACAACGGTAAAGGTCACGCCTGTTTCCCGGTTGCGGGATTGATCCACCCCAGTTCGGCCCTGATGGAAGCGAACGCTTCTGCGACGGACATTCCGGGATCTCCCGCGTCCGAATCGGCGAGCCGCCGGCGAAGGTCGGCGATGTGCTCATTCCAAGTTTCGGTCGCCGGTGGGATAGGGTGGTCGAAGAATTCCTCCTCTTCCAACTCCTGCGCCGGCAGACCCACCTCTCGTCTGCCGACCTGCGACTCTGCCATCGCTTCGAGTTCCACCCGGCTGTCCGCAATCGTTTCTGGCAGTCCCACGTCGAAGTCCCCCGATAGGTTTCCGCTCATTCTACCACTTCTGCGAGGGCGTCGTGAGCCCGAATGGGTCGGCGAAAGCCTCGCTGCCTCGCCGCGCATCTGCTATCGTAATGCGGTTGCTCCGGAGACTCCGCCATGCCCCGTCCGCTCCCGTTCGCCCTCTTCGCGCTGCTCGTCGCCGCGGCCCCCGCGCCGGCCGTCATCAAGGTGCTCACGCCCCTGAGCAAGGTCGTGACTCCCGTGCCGTTCATCTTCGTCGCCGAAGTGGACAAGGTCGATCCCGAAAAGCCGTCGGTGATCTTCAAGTTCAGCGAGAATCTGAAGGGGAAGACGACGCTCGAACGGCTCCCCGTCAACCTCACCGGCGACAGTTTCTCCAAGAAGGACGGCCACACGAAGGTGATGCTCGACCGGCTCGCACCGGGTCGCAAGCTGATCCTCTTCGTGGCCGAGGAGAAGGGAAAGCATTACGCGACCGGGTTCATCGAGGGGACTTGGTTCCAGATGGACGGCACCGTCGATCCGGACACGAAGGCCGTGCGCTGGGCCTTCCTGCATGTCGAGCCGTACTTCCGCCGGACGTTCAAAGGGACGACCGCCGAGTTGAAAGCGGTGACTGAAGGCGCGGTGGCGGGGACGAAAAAGCCGCCCGAGCCGGATGAGAGCGTGCCGCACGGATACGGGCCGACGGTTGAAGAGGAGAAAAAGGAGAAGGAGAAGCAGGAAAAGAAGGACGAGAAGAAAGACGAACCGCAAGCGAACGGCCGGCCTCTGCCGGCCGGTTTCGTTTCGGGGCCGCTGCTCGGCGTGATCCCGACCGTCGTCTTCATCGGGCCGCTCGCGATCCTCGCGGCCATCTTCCCGAACGTCTTCGCCGGGTTCGCGAGCGGCCTCCAGCGCTGGCGGGCGTTCCTCGTCGTCACGAGCATCAACGGCACCCTCGCGGCCGCGTACTACTTCGGCCGCAAGTACCTCCCGGATGCCTGGTACGCTTCCGAGACCGCGTATGCTGCGCTGATCCTGCTCGTCGAAGTCGTCGGGCTCGCCATCGCCGGGCGGCGCTACCGCATCATCGCGCAGGAAGATCCGCATACCACGGAGGCGCCGACTCGGCCCGAACTGCTCGCGATCGCCGGGTTCGCCGTCGCGACTCCCGTCATCCTCGGCACGATGTTCTGGTACCTCGAACTGCCCCTCTCGGAACTCGTCAAGATCCCCGGCCGCGAGATGACCGCCGCCGGCTGCGGCTTGATCCTCGCAACGCTCTACTCGGGCTACCGGATGCTCACGGCGAATGCCGACGTCGGCCCCGAACCGGTCCGCATGAGTCTGCCGGGGGAAATGGTCGGCCTCCTCGGGATGTTCG
>JAYVTJ010000891.1:0-4884 GCA_043774415.1 Fimbriiglobus sp.
CCGTCGGCGCGGCCGGCGAGGCACTCGTCGATGGCGAAGCAGAGCCAGTCGTACGCGGCCTGCCCGGCTTGGGCGGATATCCGACCGAGTTGCACGCCCGACAAGTCCGCGGCAGACGGATCGACGCATGCGATGCCGGGCGGTAGCTTCGCCGGGTCGCCGATGACAACAGGCTGACAGTGGGCCGCGAGCGCCGGCCACGCCTCCGCGATGATCTCGGGGCCGATGCCGGCGCAGTCGCCCATCGTGATGAGGAGTTTCGGGAGGCTCATGGGATGAGGTTGGCGTTGTGCGGAGGTTCCTCCTCCGTTATACGGCCCGCGGATCGTCGGGAATGCGGGGGATTCGGAATGCGGGCTGGACGCTTCCACTCGGCGCTGCTGGTCGTCGCGCTCCTGGCGGGCACGGCCTCCGCGCAGACCATCGGCCGGACTGCGCCCTCGGAGCCGGAGTTCGGCGAACGCCTCTATCCGATCAAGTTCGCGCGCTTCCACCTCTACCGGATGTTCCACTACTTCGCGCAATCTCTGGCCGTCGAAGAAGTGCCACCGGTTACTCCCACACCGAAGCCGGTCGAGCAACGCAGTGCGGTGGCGTTCCCACCGAAGCCGCGCACGGTCTGGCCGCCCATCGCACTGGCGATGCTCCAGCAGTCCACAAAGCGGGTCGATCCCGTGGCAGCGGTTGTTTGGATCGCGCCCCCGGCGGAGCCGACGCCCGCCGTCGCCGCCCCGCCGAAGGAAACCGCCCCGCCCCGGCTGCTCCCGCCGCCGCTCGAAGAGGTCCAGTGGACGACGCCCGCGTCCCCCAAGAAATAGCACCCGGCCGGACACTTGCCGGCGATTCGCGATCTAGAATTCGGTATCCCTTCGAACGGGTTCGCACCTCTCCTGCGATCCCGGAACAGCGACGGACTCATCCCCCGCGAGGAGAAGCCCATGGAAACCGCGCCGCCGATTCAGCACCCGCTGCGGACCCTGTTCGCCGGGCTCACCGAACACGCGTTCTCCGCGCAGATGGGGATCGCCGACCCGCCGCTGATCGATTACATCAGCGACCTGCTCGCCCGCTTCATCCACATCGACAACGTCTTCCGGCTCCGCGATTCCGCCGGACGGCCGATCTCCGAACTCGCGCAGATGGCGCTCGAAGCCGAGGGACTACCGGCCGAGGGGCGGACGCGGCGCGAGTACCACCGCCACATCGGCGACTTCGCCCTCTACTGGTCGGGCCTGTTCCCGGAAGCGGTGGATCGGTTCCAGCGGCCGGGCACGCGCGATCACCTCGTGAACTTCACGCGGCTCGGCAAGCGCTCGTACCGATTGGCCAGCGAAGCCGACCGCGGCCGATTCGCGGAGGAGTCGGCCGTGTTGGAGCGACTCGGGCACGATTTCGAACTGTGCGCGCTCGGCCTGCGCGAAGTGCGGCACGAGTGGGAAGAGATGGCGAAGCACCCGCCGAAGTTCGGACATTTGCTACGGTAGATGCCGCGTGCGGAATTCGTCCGGCGCGAGCGCAGCGCCATCGTCCGCCACAATTGCCCCGCCGCCCGCCGATGCGACTGCCCAGCAGCAGATGTCCCACGATCGCGACAGAGCCGCGTTGGCGTTGCCCCAGATCACGCAGGTCCATCCGGAGGTCGCGGCGCGGACGGTGACCATTCCACCCGTGAGGGAAATGCGGAGTTCACGCCATCCCGGTTCGGGAATCTCATCGGGGAATGCCGGGAGGTCGTCGATCATCCGGACGACGGGGATTTCGCCGAGCGATCGGATCGCTGCGGAGACCGACTCCCACGATGGGCGGGAGTCGGTCGGAAAAGTGACGGTGCGCTGGAGGCCCACTTACTTGTCCGCTCCGCTCTTGGTTTTCAATATCTCTTCGAGCCGCTTCTTCTGCTCGGCCGTCAGCACTTCGCTCCGCTCCTTCGACATCTTCGCCTTCATCTCCTTGATCTGCGCTTCGAGCTTGTCGATGTCGTCGTTGTACTTCGCCTGAACCTTGTACACTTTTTGGACTTGCTCGTCCGAAAGCCCGAGATGCTTCCAGTTCTGCGGCAGTTGACCCTTCACCTTCGGATCGACTTTGGGGTCGCCCTTCGGATCGGCCTTGGCCTTCGGATCCGCCTTCGGATCGCCCTTCAGCGCTTTCGGATCCCCCTTGGGATCGCCCGGCTTCGGCTCTTGGCCGACGAGCATGCCGACGGCCAAAAACGCCGCGAGGAAGCTCAGACTCATCCCGAAAAATCGCATCGGACTCTCCCGTCGTCAAGAATGTGGCGGTCGCGTCGGGGAGGATTTCCCCGTTGGGGAAAGTTGTACCGCACTTCGGATGGCGATGCGAAAGAAAAGTTCCCGCCCCGCGAAAGTGTGCTCCTACCCTCGGTCGTCCATAGCATCACGGAGTCGTCGATTTCCGAATCCGATGTCGAAGTGACCATGCCTCCGCTGGCCGTACACATCTCGGATGGCATCCTCGAACCGAAGTGGCTCATCGGCGGATGGATCGCGCTCGCCCTCTCGCTCGCCGTGGCGCTGTGGCGGATCGACGAAAGGGAGATCCCGCGCAACGGCGTGCTGACGGGGGCGTTCTTCGTCGCGTCGAGCGTCCACATCCCCATCGGCACGATCAGCGTCCACCTGCTGCTGAACGGGCTGGTGGGGGTCATCCTCCGCCGCCGCGCGGCCCTCGCCATCGCCGTCGGATTGACGATGCAAGCCCTGCTCTTCTCGCACGGCGGGCTGACCACCCTCGGCGTGAACTTCTGCGTGCAAGCAATCCCCGCTTACCTGTGCGGCGCGCTCTTCAACGCGTCCGTCGCCCTGCGGCGCCCGAAGCTTCCCGGCTTCGGCCTCGGGCTGGCACTCGGCGCCGGCTGCGCCGCGCTGACGGTGCTCCTGCACGTCACGGTGCTCTTTCTGGGAGGCAAAGGGGATTGGACCGTGCTCGCCGGCATCAGCCTCGTCGCGCATCTGCCCGTGATCGCGATCGAAGGGATCGGCGTCGGTTTCGCGGTGCGCGTGCTGGCGAAGGGGAAGCCCGAATGGCTCGGCATACGACCGGCAGACGATCATTCGCCGGGGGGGAAGATCTCGTCGAACGGCACTTCCCACTGACCGAGACCCAAGCTCACGGTCACGAGTCGCTTTTTGGAATCGACCTTCACGACCCGCCCGGTTTTGTCGAAGCGGCTCACGCGCACGACCGCATTCGGCTGCAGTGTTTGCCGCATCTTCAACAGTTCGGCTTGTTCTTCCACCCCGGCCGCGAGGTCGGCGACTTTCTGCACATACTCGGCTTTCTGCTGCGTCGCCTCGTGCTGAGCGCCCAGCGCCGATTCGCGCGCCTTCTCGGCCTCTTCGCGCAGCGCCTGCAATTGCACGAGGTGCCGGGTGTCCCCTTCCTTCTCGCCGAGGTATTTGTCGGCGCGCTTCAGCAACTCCTCCGGCAGATTCAACCGGCGGGCAATCTTCAGGGCATTACTCATCCCGAACTGACCGATGTGCAATCGGTACGTCGGCCGCAGTGTTTCCAAACTGAACTCGACCGCGCCGTTCTCGGCCCGCTCGTTGTGGAACGCGAACGTCTTCAAGTCGCCCAAGTGCGTCGTCACGATGGCCCGACATCCGAGCAGATCGAGTTCATCGAGGATGGCCCGACCGAGTGCGGCCCCTTCGGTCGGATCGGTGCCGGAGCCGAGTTCGTCGAACAGCACGAGGCTTTTGCCGTTCGCCTGCTTCAAGATGGATGCGATGCGCGAGATGTGCGAACTGAACGTACTCAGCGATTGCTCCAAGCTCTGCTCGTCGCCGATGTCTGCGAAGATGCCGGAGAACAAAGGCACCGTACTGCCGTTGCCGGCGGGGATGTGCATGCCGCAGAGCGCCATCATCGCGAGGAGGCCGGTGGTCTTGAGGGTCACCGTTTTGCCGCCGGTGTTCGGCCCGGTGATGATGAGCAAATTGAAGCCGACGCCGAGCCGAACGTCGATGGGCACCACGGTCCGAGGCTCGGCGACGGTCTTCGCTTCGGTGCGGAAGATGTGTTCGAGAATGGGGTGCCGGGCGGCGCGGAGCCAGAGCCGCCCTTCCCCGTTGATCTCGGGTGCGGACATCGCGAATTCGCGGCTGTGCCGGGCTTTCGCCGTGATGAAATCGAGCCGGGCGATGACGTCGAGCGCGTAGATCAGCGGCTTCGCGACCCGGCCGACTTCAGTGCTCAGCCGGCGGAGGATGCGCTTGATCTCGCGATCCTCTTCCCCCTTCAACGTCACGCGCTCGGCGCTCAAGTTCGCGATCGACGCCGGTTCGATGAAGACGGTTTCGCCCGTGCTGCTGACGCGGTGGACGACGCCGGGCACCTTGTGCCGATGATTCACCGACACGGGGAGGACGTAGTGGTCGCCGTTGACGGTGGCGTTCGGATAGCTGAGGATCTTTCGCAGTTCCGGATCGCGCAGCAGTCGCTTGATCTCTCCCTTCACGCGCTCGTCGAGTTCGAAGAGCTTCTGCCGCACGGCCGCGAGTTCCCGGCTGGCGATGTCGAGGACGTGCCCGCGGCCGTCGATGCAGCCGCCGATGGTCTTGGCGACCGGGCCGAGATCTTCGATGCCGCTCAGGAGGTCGATGAGGCCGTTCAAGCGCTCGTCGAGGCGCATCCGATAGCGGTAGATGGCCCCGGTGCAGGCGAGCGTTTCGGAGACTTCCAGGAGCTGCTCAGCGCTCAGCATGGTTCCGATGCTGGCCCGGCGGACGAGCAACCGGACATCGTGCAGGCCACCGAGAGGCGGAGGTTGTTCGAGTTCGAGCGAGAGCACCATCTCCGAGACGCGGGCGATTTCGTCGCGCAGCGCGGCGGAGTCCATCAGCGGTTCGACCGTCCGGG
>JAYVTJ010000892.1:0-2238 GCA_043774415.1 Fimbriiglobus sp.
CGCGCAAGCGACGGACACGGATCGGATGCTGAGAACGCGATCGAGATTCTATACCTATCGTGTCCGTCGCTTGCGCGTCCGGCTAACAGGGGATTGGAGATTGATGGATGAGTGACCAACCGACAGCGACCGGCCCAAATCTCCTCGGCCGATTCTGGGGCGAGGTGCGGCACTTTTGGAAGCCGCAGCCGCAGGCCGAGTTCGACTTCGCCGAAGTGCGCGCAAAGACCCCCGCGCCGGTCTTTTGGCTGTTCGGCAAAACGCAATCGGGCAAGACCTCGATCATCCGCTACCTCACCGGCGCCGAGGACGCCGCCATCGGCAACGGCTTCCGGCCCTGCACGAAGACGTCGCGAATCTACCCGTTCCCGACCGACGAAGCGCCGGTGCTCACGTTCCTCGACACGCGCGGCCTCGACGAACCGTCGTACGATCCCGCCGAGGATCTGGCGTCCTTCGACGCCCAAGCGCAACTGATGATCGTCACCTGCCGGCTGCGCGACTTCGCCCACGGCGACCTCCGCGATGCGCTCCGCAAGATCCGTGCAGTGAATCGTCGCCGGCCAATCGTGCTCGCGCTGACCTGCCTTCACGAGTCGTATCCGCAGCGCCAGCATCCGCAGCCCTACTTCGAGGCGCTCCCGGAAACGCTCGCGATCATCGAGCAGCAGAAGGTCGAATTCGCCGGCCTGTTCGACGCGGTGGTGCCGATCGACCTCACGAAGCCGGTGGAAGGCTTCGATGACACCGAGTACGGCGGAGCGGCGCTGAAAGCGAAGCTCGTCGAACTGCTGCCGACGGCCTACCGCGAAACTCTCCTCCGGCTCGACGGAGTGAACGACCGCTTCAAAGGAGAATACCTGAAGCGGGCGATCCCGGTCATCATCGGCTACAGCACCCTCGCGGCGACGGCCGGGGCGATCCCGATACCGTTCGTCGATTTGTTCGTGCTGCCCTCGATCCAGGTGCGCATGGTGAAGGCGCTCGCCGATGCGTCCGGCAGTCCCGGCGGTGAGAAGCGCTTCCTCGAACTCTCCGCGAGCATCGGCATCGGGCTGCTCGCCCGACAGGCCATCCGCCAAGTCGCGAAGTTCATCCCGTACGTCGGTTCCGCCGTCGGTGCGGGGCTGGCCTATTCGTCCACATATGCACTCGGACGGGCATTCATCGAGTACGATCAGCAAGCGCACGCGGGACACGCCCCGGATGCCGAGACGGTGAAGAAGATCTACCGCGATCACGTCCACAAGGCCGAGACCACGTGGGCCAAGCCGGGGGCGCGCCCTTGAGATTCCACATGCCGACGGCGGCGAAGCTCCGCATCGCGACCGTCGTCGTCCTCATGGTGGCGCCGTTCGTCTTCCTCCTCGGCGTCGGCGTCTACCACATCTGGGACGCGGGCTACACGTTCATGGCGTGGTGGCCGATGGCCCTCTGCTTCCTCGCCGCGTACGCGCTGGCGTGGCACTGGACGCGCCGCAAGAAATCGCTGCTGATGCCGAAGCCGAAGATCGATGCGCCGACCTACTGGACCGACCGCGACCGCGAAGCGTGGGCCGTCGTGCAGGTCTATTCCGAGAGCGTCCCGCCGCTCGCGGCCGACGACCTCAGCGACATGACGCGCTACGCGGCCGATGCCAAGGTCCTCGTCGAAAAGGTCGCGGCAATCTACCGGCCCGGCGCGAAGGATCCCTTCGGCCACCTCACGCTGCCCGAGATTCTCGCCTGCGCCGAACTCGTCGCGGCCGATCTCGCGGAACTCGTCGATAAGTATGTGCCGGGGAGCCACGCGCTAAGCGTCAACAACTTCAAGAACGTCCGCAAGGCGGTCGATTGGTACGAGCGCGGCCGCAATCTCTACTGGGTCTTTTCGGCGATCCTCGATCCCGTCCGCGTCGGCGCGCAGATCCTCGCGACGAAGGCCGGACTTCAAACGACGCTGAAGCAGGTGCAGAATAACGTCCTCACCTGGTTCTACACGACGTACCTCCAGGAACTCGGGCGCTACCTCATCGAACTCAACAGCGGCCGGCTTCGCGTCGGCGTGGCGCGCTACCGCGAACTGCTCGCGAAGAAGGAAGCGCCCCTCGCCGAGTCGGATGCGTCCGATGTCACGGTCGTGCCCGATCCCACGGCCACCGGCGACCGACTCATCACCGATCCTGATCGCATCACGATCGCCATCGTCGGCCCGGTGAAGGCGGGGAAGTCGAGCTTGGTGAATGCGATCTTCGGTGA
>JAYVTJ010000893.1:0-6173 GCA_043774415.1 Fimbriiglobus sp.
GGGGATATCATGAAACCCCCGACGAGTTGCGTGCGAAGGCGGCCGAGTATCTTGCAGCCGGTGTTGTATCAGTGTGGGTACTCAACGATACCGATTTCACCGTCACAGCCTACTCGCGCTCTCACACGGTGGTGTTCGCACTCACCGATACGCTCACCGCCCCGTTCCTCCCCGGCTTCGCCGTGCCGGTGGCCGACTTCTTCGCCTGAGGCTCCCCATGACTTGGACCGACACCCGCGAGATCGGCGAACAGCTCTTCGAGCGCTACGACACCCTCGACCCGCTCACGGTGCGCTTCACCGATATGCGCAAGTGGGTCCTCGATCTCGAAGGGTTCGAGGGAGACCCTGCGAAGTCGTCGGAGAAGATTTTGGAAGCGATCCAGATGGCGTGGTACGACGCGTGGAAGGACGAGTACGGCAAGGAGTGACGATCACCCTTGCGGCGGATCTTCGAAGAGCGGCGCATCGATCACCGACGCCTTCGGTACGGCCCGATGCGGCCGATGGCTCCGCTCCGACCGCTCGTCGATGCGGGCCAGGCGATCCGCTTCCGATTGCGCGGACCAGCGGGCCAGCCGGCGCCAGGCGAAGCGGGCTACGAAGAACCCCGCGGCGATCAGCGGGAGCCACGGGGCGAGCGCGACGACTAAGAGCACGGCCCCCTTGCCGAGATCCTGGAGCGACTTCCACGAATTCGCGAAGGTCCCCTCGACGGAATCGCCGAAGGTCGGCGCCGCCGGTGGAACTTCGGGAGCGTAGGACTGTTCCTCGCGGGCCGTGAAGGTGATCGCCGACATCGCCGACATCGTGGTCAGGAACTTCAGCCGTCCCTCGGCCCGTTCGATCTCGCCGCGGACTTTGGCGATTTGCTCGCGGGTTTTGAGGAACGAATCGACGTTGTTCGCGAAGTCTTTGAGGAACTTGTTGAGTGTCTCCTCTTCGACTTTCATGTTCTTGATCCGCGCTTGCAGATCGACGTACTCCTCCGTGACATCCTGCGAATCCGAGGAGTTCTTCGTCACCTGGCCGAGGGCCGCGAGCGCGGTCACGACCTGCTGGAATTTGTCCACGGGCACTTTGAGGGTCCACGTCGCCGTGCGCTTCGTGCCGACCTGCCCCGTGATGTCCGACTTGGCGATGTAGCCTTTGACCTCGTCCACGATCCGCACCACCTCGGCCCGAGTCTGCTCGACATCCTTCGCGACGACTTCGACGACGGCGTTGTAGATGATCTTCCGGGTGATCGCCTCTTCCTTCGCGCCGTCGGCCGCGGGTTTGCCGTCGGCCTTTCCACCGGGCGGCGGTGCCCCCGGCAGTTCGGGCGCCGCGGCGCGCTTCGCCGATTCCCCATCGGGGGCGCCGGCTCCCCCGCAACCGTTCGCACCGATGAGTGGCAGGCACAGGAATGCGACGATGACCGGAGCGATGCGGCGAGACATGGGAAATCCCCGGTGAAGTGAGTGGAAGGATGATCCCCCGGCGCGGGAGTTTATTCCTTCGGTTTCCCCGGCGTCCGTCCGTACAGCTCCGTGAGCCAAGCCATGCGGTCGATCATCCAACCCTGGAACTGATCGATGCGGAAGCGCCAGCGCCAGTTCCCCCGCGCCACGCCGGGGACGTTCATCCGCGCGTCACCGCCGAGACCGAGGACATCTTGGAGCGGCACCACCGCCAGCGCCGCCACGCTCGACCACGCCAGCCGCAGCATTTCCTCGTGCGGCTTGCCGACAGCGTGTCCCATGTATTCGGCGAGCTTGCGGCGGTCGGTGTCGTTCAGCTTCGCGTACCAGCCTTCGGTCGTGTCGTTGTCGTGCGTGCCGGTGTAGGCCACGGTGTTCGGCTCGTAGTTGTGCGGCCAGTACGGGTTCGTCGCGTCACCGAGCATGAACTGGAGCACGCGCATCCCCGGCAGGCCGAAGCCCTTCCGCAGCGCATCGACATCCGGCGTGATGACACCCAAGTCCTCGGCGATGATCGGCAAGTCGCCGAGCGCCGCGTGCAGCGCATCGAACAGCTTCTCGCGCGGGCCATCGACCCACTTGCCGTCCATCGCGGTCGGATCGCCGGCGGGCACGTGCCACGCGGCGGCGAACCCGCGGAAGTGATCGAGCCGGATCCAATCGACCTGTGCGAGCTGGCGTCGGAGGCGCGCGATCCACCAGGCGAAACCTTCGCGCTCCATCTCGGCCCAGTCGTAGAGCGGGTTGCCCCAGAGCTGGCCCGTCTCGGAGAAGTAATCGGGCGGCACTCCCGCGACGGCCGTCGGCTTGCCGTCGGCATCGAGCAGGAAGAGTTCCGGATTCGCCCAGACGTCGGCCGAATCGCCGGCCACGAAAATCGGCGCATCGCCGATGAGCTGAATTCCCTTCCCATTGGCGAACGTCTTCAATTGGCTCCACTGCCGATCGAACAGGAACTGTCCGACGCGGTGGACGCGGATCTCGTCGGCGAGTTCGACTTCGAGCGCTGCGAGTGCCACGGGCTGACGCGTGCGGATGTCTTCGGGCCAGTCGATTACCGCCGCGCCGCCGAGGGCATCGCGCAGCGCCATGAAAAGGGAGTAGTCGGCGAGCCAGTTCGCTTCGCGGTCGCAGTAAGCATCGAACTCGCGGCCGAGTCCGACACCCGAGAGCCGTTCGGAGGCGGCGCGGACGAGCTTCATTTTGAACGGGCCGACGGCATCGTAATCGACGCGATCATCGCGGAACTGCTGACCCCGTATTTCGTTTGCGTTGAGCAGGCCATCGCGGAGCAGCAGATCCGGACTGAGCAAGTTCGGGTTGCCGGCGAACGCGGAGTACGACTGATACGGCGAGTCGCCGAAGCCGGTCGGCCCGAGCGGCAGCACCTGCCACCAGCGCTGCTTCATGGCGGCGAGCGTTTCGACCCAGCGGTAAGCTTCGGGGCCGAGGTCGCCGATGCCGTACGGCCCCGGCAAGCTCGACGGATGGAGCAGGATGCCGGACGAGCGCGGGAGGATGGTGGGGGGCATGGCGGGATCCTGAATCGGAGCGCATCGAATCCATTGCACGGCTCTGATAAGATAGCGGAACGGTTCGGAGTCTCGGGAGGCCGACATGGCGATGATCGCGACGCGTGCGACACTCGACGATCTCTATCGAATCGAGGGCAAAGCCGAACTCATCGACGGGAGGATCGTCGAAATCATGGCGAGCGGAGACATTCCCGGCACGACGGCGTCCGAAATCTACGCCCGCCTGCGGGAGTACGCGAAAAGCCGGGGCATCGGTCGGGCGTATGCGGACGGCGTCGGATTCGCACCGTCGGTTCCTCTCGACAGCGGCCGCGAATCATTCAGCCCCGACGCGGCATTCGTGCTCGACGGCGCGCGGCCGCGTACCATGAGATTTTTGGAAGTGGCACCCGACTTCGCCGTCGAAGTCCGCAGCGAAAACGACTACGGACCCACCGCCGAGCGGGAGTTGATCGACAAGCGCGAGGATTACTTCCAGGCCGGCACGGCGGTCGTGTGGGATGTCGATCCCATCGATGAAACCATCGCGCGCTATTCGGCCGCCGACCCCGTGACCCGCGTTCTCTTCGGACGCGGCGACAACGCCGACGCCGAACCGGTGTTACCGGGCTGGCGAGTCGATGTGGGCGAGCTGTTCGACGAAGCGAAGGGTTGATGCGCAGACCACTCCCGACATCCGATTGGCCATCGAAGCGCATCGGCCCGAAGTCGAAGCGGAGTACCGCAGGATCGTCGAGCGTGCAGAGCGGAGTAACCCGCCGGAGGTGCAGGCGATCATCGACTCCCGACGGCCATTCGTCCAAGCGAAGATGGCGGAGATCCTCCAGAAGGCCCGGGAGAGGAGAGTCGGCGAGCATCGGAACGAGAGTTCCAAAATCGGGTGTGGCCGCAATCAGAATATCCTGCAATTCGCGCCTGAAAGCACGTGCCATGCGGCGAATCCGACCGTGAATTCCCAATCAGACGTGTGGGCAGGTTAACCGCTGAAGTGATCGCAGGATGACGCTTTCCGAAGAAAGTAACGACCATGAAGACCCTCGTGCTACATGCTCCGAAGACACAAGACGAAGCAAGTCACGCACGTGACTTCGAGACGATAGTGCAAACGGGCATTGGCCCCGCATACGCTATATTCTCTCAGTTGCTACCTGAGATCGAGGAAGGCTGTGAGGTAATCGTGTTCTCCAAAGACACGAAGAAACAAGCTAGAGGAACGTTGAGCGGGTGGGCTGCAGTCGGCAAGACCCGCAATCACCTGACCCGGTATGACTTCTACATTCAAGGCTTGGAAAATGTACCTTTCAATGGCTCCTTGATCGAGTTGAACAGATGCGGGGTCGCGCTGATCTGATTCGCCCTGCTTACAGCATGCGCAGTAGCGGTCGGCGATCGTCTCGATTTTCAGCCGACCAAGAATTTTTCCGTGAACTTGTTCGATCGGCGTGGTGCAAACGAGAACTAAACGGAACAACATACTTGGCACACAGGTTGACGCGCTGTAGGTTAGTGGCTTCCTGCTCCTAGAGAAGTGCCGCCAGTGGACTCCCAAGTTGCCAAGCCGCTCGCTGACGTTTCGCTTTTCGCCAATTCCGCTGTATTTCCAGTGCTCTTTCGTGTCTATGAGAAATCGGTTCGTGGCGAAGATCGCATGATCGATAACTTCTTACTTCACTGTTCGGCGGTGCCCACGGTTGGCAGCTGTATCGAGTACATGGACAAGCTGTACATAGTGACGGGGGGCATGAGCACGAAATTCCCACTTAGCCAAGTTGTCCTCAGCGGGTGGATTGGAAAGCCGGACACTCCATCGGGGATTGGCGTTGGCCCGATTGCTGTTCCGTTAGTGTCGCTTCGCCCGACTTCTTCCGCGCTAGATCATCCGCCACAGCCCGACGATCTGCCAACATCTGACGATGATGCCTGAGAGCATGGGCGCATTCTCGTTTGGCTTGCGATTCTGCGCGTTCATCTTCGTACAGTAGAGCGATTTGCACCGCAAGTCGCACGAACGGGCGCAGGAACCAAACGATAGCCGAACTCATGGCATCCCCCTGAAAGAGCTACAGGGGGTATTGTCCGTCTCGCTGGGGAACCTGCGGAACTACTTGCCTTTGGAGTCGCGCTTCCGCTTCTTCGCCTGTTCCTTCTGGTACTCGACTTCCATCTTGTCGATTTCCGCCTTCGGCACGGCCATGATCTTCCGCGTCAGCGCGTCGAACGCCGCGAACGGCGTCGGCTCGGGGGCGGGCTTGTCGTCGGATTTAGGCACAGTAGGCTTCTTCATGGTGGTAGTGTACCGGCTTTGATACGGAATGTCTGGTACTGTCCTAGCTTTGCGTTGCTGAAAATCGCCCGGCTGAAGCCGGGCGATTTGCTTTCACCCATCGATCTTAGCAAGTAGTTCGGCCATGCCCCAAGTCCGATCCGCCAGACCCGCCGCTACCGCTGGCGTCGTCTTAAGCGTCGTGTGTACCCGGCAGAAGTTGTAGTAGGCGAACCAGAGCGCCAGAGCCGCTTTGTGGTTCTCCCACTTCTTGCTGTGGGCGTTCGTCAGGCGAGTCATCCGCCGAACCCCCATGCGGATGGAAAGGTTCTGCCGTTCGGCGTGCGAGGTCGAAATCTTCTCCGCATCCGGGCTACCGATTCGAATGACGGTTTGCGTCGATACCACTTCCCCCGGCGAGTAACGGGATGCTGTGCCGTTCTCTGGGGTGTTGCCATAAGTCTTTACGATTTGGGCGAAGTCGATGTTGTTCCCGAACACCAGCGGAATCGCCGTCTGGTACTGGCGAAACCCATCAGTAGTCAGTTGGAAGCGACCCTTCGTGGCTTCCCCCAGTTTGGCTGCGAAGTAGGTTGTGGCGAGTGGCGTTCGCTTGTCGATGTGGAAGGCGAGAACCAGCTTGGTATCGCGCTCCATCGCGACGTATGCCCATGCGTCCCCCATGGAATCGTTGTAGCCTTCGCGTTCTCGGGTCTTCTCTTTGCAACCGACGAATCCCCAGATTTCGTCCGCCTGAACGTCGCGGGCTTCCACGCCCCGCACGGTGCGAGCTAGGAACGCTTCGCACTTCTCCCCGGCTTCTACCATCGTGGCGATGATCGTGTCCCGGTGAACGTCGGTGAGCCGCTCAGTCGAGCGGATGGAATTTCCTTCCAGAAGCATCCGAAGGCAT
>JAYVTJ010000894.1:0-4110 GCA_043774415.1 Fimbriiglobus sp.
CTGGTGGCGCGCATTTGGTGGCAAGTGAATTGTATTCACGTTGCCTTGAGTAGAGGAACGCCCGGAGGCGAAAAGGAATAGCACATGGCTCATGGAAAATGCAAGCCGCAGCAATCGAGATATCAGGCAACTTGCAGCAAATGCCGCATCCCATTACCCGCGATTACTCGTCGGATACGCTCGCTCAATGCGGAATTGGATATACTCAAGCTTCGCAATGCTGAATTGCAAGCGGAGTTACAACACAAATCTAAATACAACTCGGTTTTACAGGACGCCCTCTCCGAGTCATCGCAAGGGCCGTTCATTGCATTTGCTAAGAAACGACATTTCCACAGACCAGATTGCAAGTGGGCAGCATACTTGATCGAATCGCAGAGCAAAATCGACTTCGAGACACACGAAGAAGCGGTGCGAGAAGGCTACAAGCCTTGCAAAACGTGCCGTTCTTAGCGAATCAGCACCGATTCTCCATTTGCATAGCAAATCTGTAAACGCCGATAGTACAAGCTGCTTCGAGGAAGCTCCCTATGACTGCCGCCAAACTCCAAGGCATCATCCCCCCCGTCGTCACGCCGATGCTCGCGGACGAATCCCTCGACCTCCCCGGTCTGCGGGCGCACATCGACTTCCTCCTCGGCATGGGCGTCCACGGCATCTTCGTCCTCGGCACCACCGGGGAGTTCTACGCCCTCGACGACTCCGAGAAGCAAGCCGTGACGGCGGCGACGGTGGAACACTGCCGGGGTCGAAGCCCCGTGTATGCGGGCACCGGGGCCGAGTCGCTGCGGGAAGTGCTGCGGCTCACGAAGATGGCCGAGCGCGAAGGAGTGCGGGGGGTCTCGGTCATTACGCCGTACTTCATCAAGCCGACGCAGGCCGAGTTGTTCGATCACTTCCGTGCGGTCGCCGAGAGCACGAGCCTCGATGTCATCCTCTACAACAACCCCGCGACCTGCGGCGGCGTGAGCATCGAACCCGACACCGTCGCCAAGCTCGCGGAGGTGCCGAACATCGTCGGCATCAAGGATTCCTCCGGCGACTTGCAGAACACCCTCGAACTCATCAAGCGGACGCCGCCCGAGTTCAGCGTGCTGATGGGCCGGGATACGCTGCTGCTCGCGGCGCTGATGTTCGGCGCGAAGGGGGCGATCCCCGCGACGTGCAACATCGCCCCGGAGTTCTGCGTCGGCATCTACGAATCACACAAGCGCGGCGACCTCGACGCGGCCCGCACGTTCCAGGATCGGCTCTCGCCGGTGCGGATGACGCTCTCGCTCGCCACCGGCAACGGGGCCGTGAAGGAAGCGATGGCCCTGCTGGGCCGACCCGCCGGGCCGAGCCGGCGACCGATTTCGCCCTTGCCGGCGGATAAGTTGGAGAAGCTGCGCGGGGTTCTGCGGGGGGAGGGGTTGCTCGCCTGATTTGTAGGGTGGGCCGAGTCTTCGAGTCCCACCATGCCACTTTCGATAAATGGTGGGGCTCGCGGACTCGACCCACCCTACAAAGAGGTGTTTTTCGCGCAATCTCCTCTCCGTTCATCCGATTACTATGCATGTGGGCATCCGCCGTCACTCGGGGCTTCGCCATGATTCGCCGGCTCTCGCTCGCACTCTTCGGGCTGCTTCTCAGCGGCGGAATCTCGTCCGCCGCTCCCCCCACGCCGACGCACGACACGAAGGAACTCGCCGCTTCGCTGCGCAAACTGCTACTGGCGAATCTGCCCGATCCGCTCGTCGAAGCGAACATGGGCTGGGATATCCAGCGCGATGTGGCCATCGGCGTGCAGTGGGAAAAGAAGGGTCTGATCCGCTATCGGCCGAGCGTGATGCACGACGTGAAGAACGACGGCCACTGGCAGAAGGTGCACATCCACGCGAAAGACCCGGCGAAGACGCTGACGCTGGACGTGTCGAACTTGCGTGTGCCCGAAGTCGGCAAGACACTCTTCGACGCCCGCATCGGCCTCGATTCCAAGATCGTCTACGAGCAACAGATGTGGACCGCCGGCAAGCGCATGTATGCCGGGGAATCGCACGCCCGGGCGCGGGCCGAGTTGGATTGCATCGTGGAAGTGACGGATCGCGTCGAGTTCAAACCGGGCTCGGTGCTGCCGGCGGTGAGCTTCCGAATCCGGGTCGTCGAAGCGAAGCTGAACTACCGCGATCTCGTCGTCGAGCATACCGCGGGCTTGGACGGAGCGGCCGCGAAGATCATCGGCCAGACGCTGCTGCGAGTGCTGAAGACGGTGCAGCCGAATACGGAGAAGGATCTGCTGGCGAAGGCGAACGCCGCCCTCGTGCAGGCCGCCGATACGAAGGAGGTGCGGGTCGAGTTCGATAAACTGCTGCAGGGCAAGTCGGGGAAGTGATCACTCCACGTAAGCCGACTCGGCCGCTTTCGAATATGTCCCCTCCAGATCGACCTGCACCAGATCCGGGTATCCCAAAGCCAGCGGCGCCGTCGGCAGCGCCGCGCCCACTTTCAGCGGGAAGTGCCGGACGGCCAGCGTCGCTTCGGCGGACGGATCGGAATGGACGCGGTAGCTGACCGCATACGGCGCACGGAGAGTCGGCTGCTTCGGGAGTTGCAATCGCTTCGCGATCTCATCGGCGAAAGAGAATGCGTACGGCCTCGGGTGGAGATCGACGAAGAGCAGGTGGACGCCGTTGGTGAGGTAGCCCAAATAGCGAGACGTGTAGGTCGATCGCTTCTCCGTGCCATCCTTATTCCCCGGCGACACCAGTTCCACGGCCGCGATCAACCGGCCGTTGCGTTCGATGTAGACGCTCACATCTGCCTCAATGGTCGCAACTTGTCCTTCCCAATCGGGTTGAAACGGATCGGCTTCATTCGGCTCCAGCGTCCCCTGCGTGCCCCCGTTCGTATGCCGCACGGAGACATCGGGCTGACCGGGCGGGTCATCGATGGCGACGATGGGACTCGTCCCCAAGTAGGCGCGGAATCCCGTCGGAAGCTTCGATTTGATGTCGTCGCAGATGTTGACCATCCAGTAGATATGCAGTCCCGACCACCCCTTGAGCTTCGACCAATCGTGCAACGGCATGGCGGAGTCACTCCTTCGGCAGGGCTTCTGCGACTATTGTACCGATGGCTTTGCGCAGCGGGGTGGCGTTGCCTTTGTCGTCCGGGTGGACGCGGTTCGTCAGGATGATGATCGCGGTCTTCGAAGGCGGATCGATCCAGATCGAGGTGCCGGTGAAGCCGGTGTGTCCGTAGCCCTGCCCGGCCGGGAAGACGCTCCCGCGCTGAGCCGAGTAACCGGTATCCACATCCCAGCCGAGCGAGCGCTCGCCCTTCGGCGACACCGCCTTCCCTTCGGTCAGCAGCTTCACGGTCTTCGAATCGAGGATGCGCTTCTCGTTCAGTTCGCCGCCGCGCAGCAGCATCCGGGCGAAGAGCGCCAGGTCGTCGGCGGTGCCGAACAGCCCGGCGTGCCCCGCGACTCCGCCCATCGCCTGGGCGCGCGGATCATGGACTTCCCCGCGGATGATCTCCTTGTTCCGCAAACCCGTGGGCGCGATGCGGGCCTTCGACTTCTCGGAAAGATTGAAGCTCGTGTCCTTCATCCCGAGCGGCGCGAAAACGTGCTTCGCGGCGTATTCGTCGAGGGGCATTTTCGCGAGGCGCTCGACGAGGTGTCCGAGGACGATGAATCCGACATCGCTGTACTTGAACACCGTGCCGGGCGGCACGTCGAGCTTCAGACCGGCGATGGTTTTGAGGGCACCGGCCTTGCCGTCCTTGTAGTCGGCGAGGGCGTTGTCTGGAGTCAGTCCGCTCGTGTGGAGCAGGCACTGCTCGATGGTCACGTCGCCCTTGCCGTTGGCGGCGAACTCGGGCCAGTGATCGGCGACCTTGTCGGTCGGTTTCAATTTGCCCGCTTCGGCGAGCTTGTGGATCGCCGTCGCTGTGGCAATCGGTTTCGTGAGGGACGCGAGGTCGAAGATCGTGTCGAGCGTCATCGCCTCTTCGGCCGGCTTCTTCGCGCGGTGTCCGTAAGCCTTGCGATACACCACCGCATCATCGTGGAAGACCACCACAACCGCGCCCGGCAGCTCGGCTTTATCGATGGCCGACTTCACCGCA
>JAYVTJ010000895.1:0-3025 GCA_043774415.1 Fimbriiglobus sp.
CCTCGAAGACTCGGCCCCACCTACAAAATCAAAGCCGGAGTTTGCCGCCGCTGCGCTGGAGAAGATCGACGACCGCGTCGGTGTTGTCCAGCGTCGAAACCGTCACGAGCGTCTTCCCGGCCTTGAGTTCGCTCTCGAAGTAATCCGCGTCGCCCTGGGTCAGGCCCAGCCCGACCAATCCGCCGATGGCGCTCCCCACCGTGGCCCCCACGCCCATACTCGCCAGCAGGCCGACCAGCGCCCCGCCGGCGATCACCGGGCCGATGGGCGTGAGCATCCCCGCGATCACGGCCAACCCCAAGCCCGTCCCGGCCGTGGCCCCGACCGCGGCACCGATCCCCGTCCCCTCTTCCCACTTGGCCCCGGCTTCGTCGCCATCGCGCTCCAGAGTGCCGTCGGAGCGCCGGCTGATGAGTCCGATTTGATCGTCGGTCACGCCGATGGCCCGCAGCTCGCGCACGGCTCTGTGGGCATCCGGGACGCGGGAGAAGATGCCTCCAACGATGGTCGTCGTATCCGTGAGTACCATGATTCGCCCCTCGTTGATTCGGTCACGGAAAGAACAAGTCGCAAAGGCAATGCCACAGAGAGCAAGCCGAGTGGGCCGCATGAAATGAGAATCGGCACCGCCTCCAAGGGGAGTCGCGGTGCCGAATGTCGGAGGATTGCGAAGTTGACCAACCCGGCGCTGAGCAGAGCGCTTACCGCATCGGGTTCGACAGCCGCATGATCTCGAGGAGGAGCTTGCCGCCGTGGGCCAATCGTCCGCCGAGGCCGTTGCACTCCGGGCACGCGACGTATTCGAAGTCGTCGGGCGAGTCGTCGCAGGAATCTTGGAAGGGAGCCGGGTGGGCTTGGCAGCAGCGGAGGGCGACGCATTCGCCACCGCAGCGCATGCAGGTCGGGTACAGATCGCCCAGGGTGACAAACACAGTCGAACTCCGAGATCGAGTTGCAGATCGGGATGGTGGGCGGATTGTGTCAATGCAAATTGAGGGCCACTTTGAGACTGTCGGTTCGGGTTCCACGAAAAAAGCCCCGCTCCATTCGGAGCGGGGCTTCCCGGGAGAATAATTCCGGCTTAGCTACAACAGCTCGCGGCGTCCGACTTCCAGCCTTGGATCGCTTCCATCGAGTTCTTCTTGAGGTGGACGTGGCCATCGACGTGATCCACCCAGCCCGTCGGGATGAAATGGTGCATGCCGTCGGCGCTGTCGCTCTTCGTGAGCTTGATCGTGCCGCCTTGGATGTGATCCACGACGCCGATCTTCTTGCCGCAGGACGCGATGACGTCCATGCGCTCTTTGATCCCGGCGACTCCGACATCGGTGCCGCAGGAGGTCGTGCCCATGCCGGTCTTTTCCTTGACCCAGTCGGTGGCCTGCTCGGCCCCGTCCGCGATCTTGTGCCCGACGTTCTTGGCGGTGTCCGCGACGGCTTGGCTCGCATCCTTGACTTTTTCTTTGACCGACATGATGAATCTCCTTCGGAGAGTTGAATGATGGTGCGATCCACATGGATCGATCACCATGTCGGAATATGTGGCAAGCGGGGTGCCAAAGTCGAACTGCGAGATCGGATGAACGATGCAAAGGGTTGAACGGCATCGATTTAGAAAAGCGAACCGCAGTTCTCTTGCAGACTCCGGCGAACGGAAGCACCATGGAGATTCGAGAAGACGCCTGCTCACTTGTTGTCCGAAGCGATGGTCGCCTCGTGGAGTTCACGGAAGCGGATGGCGAGAGCTGCGGGCTGGTACGAAGCGTTCAATCCGCTCGTGCTCGGCAGCAACCAGATGCGCGTGGCGCCGATGGTCTCGGGCTGCAAGCCGAACTGCGCCTTGGGCCTGCCGAACGCGATCCGATACGCTCCGATGCCGATGACGCCGAGGTAGCTCGGCCGGTATCGCTCCACCTTCGCGACGAGTCGTGCCGATGCCGCTTTCAATTCCATCGCGCTCAACTCGGCCGCACCGGCCGTGGCGCGTTCGCGGATGTTCGTCAGCCCGTAGCCGAGGTCGAGGAGCGATTCGTCTTCCCACGGCGAGTAGAGCCGCGGGGTGAATCCGCCCGCGAAGAGCGCCGGCCAAAAGCGGTTCCCCGGCCGGCCGAAGTGCCGGCCGATGGCCGCGGAATAGAGTCCCGGATTGGTTCCGCAGAAGAGGACCTTCAGCCCGTCGGCGAGGATGTCGGGCACCCGCGTGTCCACCGCTGCGAGGATCTCCGCGCGGGTCGGCTTGAAGCGCATCACTTCCATTTGTCGGCGAAGATCTTCTGCAACTTGTCCAACTTGGGTTGGATGATCACCCGGCAGTAGCCCTGCCGGGGATTGGTCGAGTAGAAGTTCTGGTGGTGCCCCTCGGCCGCGAAGAACTCCGTGTAGGGCACGATCTCGGTGACGACGGGCGCCGAGTAGACGTGTGCCTCTTCGATCTTCGCCTTGTACGCTTCGGCCAGTTCCTTCTGCCGGGGGGTGTGGTAGAAAATCGCCGAGCGATACTGCGTGCCGGTGTCGTTCCCCTGGCGGTTGAGCGTCGTCGGATCGTGCGAGCGCCAGAAGACTTCGAGGAGTTCGGCGTACGAGATCACCTTCGGATCGAAGGTCACCTGAATCCCCTCCGCATGACCGGTGGTGCCGTTGCAGACCTGCTCGTAGGTCGGGTTCTTGACGCTTCCGCCGGAGTAGCCGGAGGTCACGGCCGTCACGCCCTTCAACTGCTGGAAGATCGCTTCGGTACACCAGAAGCAGCCGTTGCCGAAGGTGGCGACGGTGGAGTCGTCCGGAGCGCCGGCGGGTTCGGGAGCGGGGAAGTGCTCGGGCACGGTGAATTCGGCGCGGCGGGAGGCTTGCCAAGCGACGACCGCGATGATGAGGAGCAGCGCGGGGATGACCCAAAGGATGGGGCGCATGGATCGACACCTCGATTGGGAAGCGACGATGATTACTACAAAAGAATCTGAGCCGGAAGCGTGAGCGACGCCACAATCCGAACGGCGTTCACCACTGCACGATGCGATGCCGATTG
>JAYVTJ010000896.1:0-2746 GCA_043774415.1 Fimbriiglobus sp.
CGATCTCTTCGTTCGTGAAGCCGTCGAAGGCCAGCAGAATGATCTCGGCGCGGTGGGCGAGCCCCTGCGGGCAACCCCGCGCGAAGGCCATCGTTTGCAACATCTGCTGCTGACGTTCGGTGATGACGACCTTGGCGGCCATTCCTGGCATGACATCTCCTCCTCGGGTACCGGCTTGCGTCCGTCCGAGAAGATGACAAAGTGAGCCATCAGATGGAAGCCCGATTCAGCCAGGGTGATCTAGGCGCCTACAGCTCCAATCAAATATCCAGTTTCTCCTTTGAATCCCCGAAGGCCGCCAGCTTCACGCCGGCTTTCTCCAGCAGGCTCATGTAGAGGCTGCACATCTTGCGGTTCGGTTTGCCGGTGAAGTCGAGCACCCGTCCCGATTTCAATTGGCCACCGCCGCGGCCCATCATCACCACCGGGAGTTGGTCGTTATTGTGGTTACCGGTCATCATGCTGCTGCACATCAGGATCATGCTGTTGTCGAGCAGCGTGCGGTCGCCTTCTTGCACGGCGTCGAGCTCGGCGGCGATGTACGCCAGTTGTGACGTGCAGAATTGGTTGACCTTCAGCCAGTCTTCGCCGTCGGTGTGACTGAGTAGGTGTTGAATCATGTAATCGATCGTCCCTTTGCCCTCCGCCGACTTCAGATTCGGGAAGCGCAGCGACGAGTGGTCGTTGTTCAATTTCAACGTGCAGACGCGCGTGGTATCCGTGCGGAAAGCGAGCACCAAAATGTCGCACATCAGCCGCATGTGTTGATCGATGTCCTGCGGGATGCCGTCGGCCGGACGCTTCATGTCGGGCTTGTCGAGCGTCGGCCGCCAGCCTTGCAATCGCCCGGCTTTGCCGGAATCTTCGATGCGCTGTTCCACTTCGCGCACGCTGCTCAGGTATTCGTCGAGCCGGCGCTGGTCGGACTTGCTGACACTGCTGCGCAGGCCGCGGGTCTCTTCGGCGATGGAATCGAGGACACTCTTGTCGGCCCGGCCGACATCGTCGCGGAAGAGCCGGTCGAACGCGAGGGCGGGGTAGAGTTCGAGCGGCGTCGGGGTGGTGGCAGAGGTCCACGAGATGTGCGAACTGTAGATCATCGAGTAGTTTTTGTGGATCGCCGCGATCGATGGCTCGCAGCCGAGCACCAAGCTCGGCACCTTCGTTTGGCCCTTCATTTTGTCGGCGAGGAGTTGATCGCAACTCTGGCCCGATTGGATGCCGCCATCCGGTGCGAGGTGCGCCCCGCTGAGGAGGTTGCCCGTTTGGCAGCTATGGATGCCGCCGATCAGGGCCTCTTGGTTGTAGAGGCCCTTGAAGAAGGTGAGCTTCTCGCGGTGCGGCTTGAGGGGCTCGAGCACGCGGCCGAGTTCCATCTTGGCGCCTTCGCCTTTGGCCCACCACTCCTTGGAATGGTAGCCGTTGCCACTGAAGAGGCACGCGAATCGCACCGGCGGCTCGGAGGCTTTGTTTTTGGGTTGGTCATCGCCCCAAACGGGGAGCGATTCCAACCACGGCAGCGCAACGGAGACGCCGACGCCTTGGAGGAAGGCTCGGCGGGAAACAGGCTGGGAGGGGGTCATGGGGTTGCCCTTTAGAAACTGAACGCGTCCGTCGCGGCATCGCCGCCTTGACCGACAAGCTTACCCGATCACAATTTCAAGCGTGCTATTTTCCTGCGCTCGTCGGCCGCTTTCGCCGGTTCGGCCGTTGCGTCGAAGTATTGTGCGAGCGTTTGCCGGAAGGCGATATCGCCGGGCATGACATCGAGCCAGCGCTGCAAATCGCCAACGGCGAGCTTGGGCTCTTTCAATTCCAAACGCGAGCGAGCTCGCAGCAATAACGCGGCGCGATGCTGGGGTCGCTTCGACAGGAGGGCCTCGCAATCGGCGATGCCGGCGGACCAGTCCGATCGGGCCGAATGGCGCTCCGCGCGGGCCAGCAAGGCGGGGAGGCAACCGGGGTACGACCGGAGTGCCGCCTCGAAATCGGAACCGGCGGCCGCGTGCCAGCCGGCGATTTTTTGGAATGAGTCCACCTCGTGCCAGAACTCCTCTGCATTCCGCAGCAAGATCGCGGCGGGCGCTTCGATGAGGAAGGCCCGCACCTCCGCCACGCTCGCGGCGTAGGCTTGGTGGAGGGGTGCATCCTTCGCGGCCTGAACGCCGAAGAGTTCGCCGCGTCCGTTGCAAATCGGCCCGCCGGGGGAGGTACTCGTTGCCGGCAGTTGGAACAGATTCACCTGCGGTTTGACGGTGGACTCCGCACGGGCGAGTGCGACCGAGCCGCGTTGGCGGAGGCTGCCGGTCGAGGCGACGAAGGCGAATTCCAACCCGGCCGGGTGGGACAGCGCGACGGCGCGATCCGCGACCGCCGGATCGCGCGGGGCCAGTGACACCCCGTTGACACCGTCCGGAAGCGTATCGAGTTGCACGAGCGCCAGATCGCGGCGGAAATCGCGGTGGAGCACCGTGCCAACATGCCAGCGCTTCGCCAAATACAATTCGACGCCGTCTCGATAGGCCGTGACTTCGCCGATGATTTCCCCATCCTTCCCGAGGACGGGGAAGGCCACGCCGACGCGGTCGTATGTCCCGACCCCGGCGGCCGAGGTGAGCACCCAGCGGCGTTCGCGGTCGATGACGACGCCGGCGCAGCGGACGTCGGTCGCGGTCGGACGGATCCAAACGGTGCTCCGGGCGATCTCTTCGACGATGCCCGGTTCGCGATTCCGGGGCGGTTCGAC
>JAYVTJ010000897.1:0-10725 GCA_043774415.1 Fimbriiglobus sp.
CGCCGGCTAATTTCTGCGATCCCTCCGGGATCAAAGCGCTACGACAACTCGATGGCGGCTCGATGCGCTTAGTTCTGCAATGCTCCATGCTCGGCTCAATCGCCGCCGTAGCTCGCCTGCTTCAGCTCGGCGGCGCGGGTGCGGTGGAATTGGGCGATCTGCCGGACGGTGCCGTCCGGATCGTCCTTCGCGAGGCGGTCGAGCCAGCCGGCGAACTCCAACTTGCACTCGCACGCCACGCGGGCCGCACCGGCGCGCACGGCGGGGTCGGCATCGCGGCTGAGGCGCTCGAGCCAGGGTCCGGGATCGCGGATCGCGTCGCGGTTCCAGCGCAGATCGATCAGCAGCTTCAGCCGCTCGCCCGCATCGGGGCTGCCCAGCTTCCGCGCGGCTGCGATCTGCTCCGGCTCCAATCCCCGCGTGCTCAGCGCCGCTTCGCAGAGCATCTGCACCTGCGCGTCGGCATCGTGCAGCCACGGGAAGAGGTCCTCGTCGCCGATCACGGAACCGCCGGTACCCGCGGGGCCGACGGCGAGCATCGCGGCCCGGCGGACCTCCGCCTCCGGCGCCTGCAAACACGCGACGACATCGGTCTTCTGGTCGAGGTCGCTGCGCATCGCCAGGTGGATCGCATGCGTGCGCAGTTCGACCGAGCGGTGCTTCAGCGCGGTCCGCACGATCTCCCGGCAGCGCGGCAGAGTGTCCGGATCGGTGCCGCGCAGGAAATCGAGGACGAGACCGAAGGCCGCTTCCTGACCGATTTCGGAGAACTCCGAATATGCGTGGAGGTACGGCCGGCAGAAGGGCGCGAACTGCGGGTCGGTCGGGGCGAGTTCCCGGAGGTGATCCCGGAGGACGGTCGCGACGGCGCCGCAGCGCTCAGCATCGCCAGTGCGGAAGACTTCGACCAAGTGCGGCGCGCCCGCGTCCCCGGCATCGATCAGCTTCCGCGCGGCGGCCTGCCGGGTTTCGTCGGTCGTCGCCGTGCGGAGTTGGCGCGCGGCATAGCGCGCATTGAGTGGCTTCCACTGCACGGCGGCATATGCGCCGGTGCCCACGATCAGCACCACGGCTCCGAGGCCGATCCGCCGAACCCACTTGCGAGCCGCGCCTGCCATCGCCTGCCTCCGTGCCGGGGAACGCGCCGAATATAGACCGGACGCGCGAATCGCGGCAAGGGCAAGCTTGTGACCCCCCGCGCGCGCTGATAGGTTGATGGGGACTGCGAAGGACAGGAGGGCGACCGAGATGGCCGACGCGAAAACGATCCTGATCGTGGACGACGACCGCGAACTGGTGGACGGCTTGCGGATGATGCTCGAGCGGCAGGGGTACAAGATCCTGCATGCGCACGATGGCCACCAGGGGAAGACGGCCATCTACGACAAGCGGCCCGACCTCGTGATCCTCGACATGATGATGCCGCGGATGGGCGGCTACCCGGTACTCGAGCATTTCAAGGGGAAGGCCGATGCCCCGCCGTTCATCATGATCACGGCGAACGAGGGGAGCCGGCACAAAGCCTACGCCGAGTACCTCGGGGTGGTCGAGTACATTCGCAAACCGTTCGCGACCGAGAAGCTGATGGACGCGGTGAATCGGGCATTCGCGGCGAGTGCACCGCCCGAAGTGCAAGCCGAACCGGCGGCCGAGTGATCCCGTTTTGTTAGACGGACGCGTGAGCGACGGTTGCCCGCACCGGTTCCCGAAACCATCCATCTTCAGGATCGCGTCCGTCGCTGGCGCGTCCGGCTACTGATAGTCAGGCTGCGAATGCCAGCAATCCTTCTTCGCCCCGAAGGGGCCGACTTACTTAGCCTAGGGCGGAAGCCCTAGGGATCGAGCAGAAGTACCTCCGCCCCGAAGGGGCCAACGTGGTCGATTCGCTACGCCGGCCCCTACGGGGCGGAAGATACAGGAATCGGAGGCCTAGGACTTCCGCCCTAGGCTAAGTAAGTCGGCCCCTTCGGGGCGAAGAAGGTTCGCTGGCATTCGCAACCTGACTGTCAGTAACAAGACCCGCGGAGCAATCGTGGATCATTCCGAGTTGACCCCCATCATCATGGACGAAGACGAAGTCCGGACCTCCGAGCAACTCCGCGCCACCTGCCGGCGACTGCTCGACGAATGCGAGAAGATCATCGTCGGCCAGCGGCCGGTTCTGGAGCAGCTCATCCTCGCGATCCTCTCGCGCGGCCACTGCCTGCTCGTCGGCGTGCCGGGGCTCGCCAAGACGCTGATGATCCGCACCCTCGCCGACGGCATGAACCTCAGTTTCAACCGCGTGCAGTTCACCCCCGACTTGATGCCGACGGACATCACCGGTACCGAAATTCTCTACGACGACAAATCGACGGGGCAGCGCGGCTTCCGCTTCGTCCCCGGCCCGATCTTCGCGAACATCGTACTCGCCGACGAAATCAACCGGACGCCGCCGAAGACACAGGCAGCGCTGCTCGAAGCGATGCAGGAGCGCCAAGTCACCGTAGGCGGCGCGCGGCACACGCTGCCGAATCCATTCTTCGTACTGGCGACTCAGAACCCCATCGAACAGGAAGGGACCTACCCGCTGCCCGAGGCCCAGCAGGATCGGTTCATGTTCAACATCCGGGTCGATTACCCCGTCGAAGAGGACGAGTGCCGGATCATCGAAGCGACGACGGGCACTGCGCGAAAGGCCGTGCAGCGCGTGATTTCGGGGCCGGAAATTCTGAGCATGCAGGAACTCGTGCTGAAGGTCCCGGCGGCTTCTTACGTCATCCGCTACGCGGCCCGGCTGGCGCGGTACACGCGGCCGAAGCCGCAGCCGGGGGAGAAAGATCCGCATCCGATTCCGGACTTCGTGAAGAAGTACGTCTCGTTCGGCGCCGGACCGCGGGCGGGGCAGAACCTCATCCTCGCAGCGAAGGCCCGGGCTATTGTGACGGGCCGCACCTACGTCGCGCTCGACGACGTGAAGTCGGTGGCACTGCCGGTGCTGCGGCACCGGATCATGACGAACTACATCGCCGAGGCCGAAGGGGTGACGCCCGATTCCATCGTCGAGCGGTTGCTGAATCTCATTCCGAGGGATGGGGAGAAGTGATTTCTTTCTCCCCCTCTCCGTTTCGGAGGGGGCCGGGGGGTGAGGTCTCTCCGCGCGATATTGAAGGCCGCCGAAATTCTCAGGGGCACACCTCACCCCCTAACCCCCTCTCCGAAACGGAGAGGGGGAACCGGATCGAACCATGCCCTCCAAGCTCACCCCCGAAATCCTGGCGCGGATCGACCGGCTCGAACTCGACGCCCGGCAAGTCGTCGAGGGGTATCTGTCGGGCCGGCACCGCTCGCCGCGCTTCGGCTTCGCCGTGGAGTTCGCCCAGCACCGCGAATACGCCCCCGGCGACGACATCCGCCACATCGACTGGAAGGTCTACGCCCGCACCGAACGCTACCACCTCAAGCAGTACGAGCAGGAGACGAACCTCGTCGGCTGGCTCGTGCTCGACGCCAGCGAGTCGATGAAGGTCGGCACCGTGCGCGGTCCCGACGGGACGCCCGCCACGAAGTACGACGTCGCCTGCACCCTCGCGGCGGCGCTCGCCTACTTGCTCATCCAGCAGGCCGACAGCGTCGGCTTCCAGATGTACGCCGCCGATCTCAAGCTCGGCTTGAAGCCCGCCGGTGGGCCGGGGCGCGTGCGCGAAGTGGTGCGGGCGCTGGTCGAAGGGCCGTACCGCGAACCGGCGAACACGGGCCAAGCCCTGCGGGATATGGGCGGCCTCTTCAAGCGCCGCGGCGTCGTCTTCCTCTTCAGCGACCTGCTCGACGATCCGGCGGAGCTGGTCGCGGGCCTGCGGATTCTGAAGTCGCAGCGGCACGAGGTCGTCGTCTTCCAAGTGCTCGACGCCGCCGAGATCGACTTCCCCTTCCGTCAGCCGACGCTGTTTCAGGGTCTCGAGAACCTGCCCGAAATCAGCACCGATCCGCTCGCGGTTCGCGACAGCTACCTCAAGGCCTTCGGCGAGCACCAGGCCGAGATCGACGCCATCTGCCAGACGCTGCAGATCGATGTCATCCGCGTCCGCACGGACGCCGACATCGGGCTGACACTGGCGACCTACCTGCAGAAGCGCCAGGGGAAGTGAGCGCCGCAACGGAGATTCCCAACCGCTGCGGAATGATGTAAACTGTCGGCGTCGAGTCCGCTCCCGCCGAATCGCCCGTCCCGTCCGAGAATCGACCCATGAAGTTCCCGGTCGCCATACTCCTGATCGCACTGATGACGTCCGCGATCCCGGCGGCGGAATTGACTTGCCAGCCGCCGACGCTCGCGCTCGCCGATTCGTTCTCGGGCGCGCAACTGCTCGTCTCGCGCACCGAGCGCGATGTCACCCTCACGTCGATTTACACTTCGAGCGACCCCAAAATCGTCCGCGTCGATGCACGCGGGTACGTCACCGCCGCCGGCAACGGCAAGTCCACGATCCGCATCGCCAACGGAGTCGCGACGCTCGATGTGCCCATCACCGTGACGGGCTTCGGCACCGGCCGCGCCGTCGATTTCCAAACGGAAGTCGTGCCGCTGCTGAGCAAGCTCGGCTGCAACGCCGGCGGCTGCCACGGCAAAGCGAGCGGGCAGAACGGCTTCAAGCTCTCGCTCTTCGGCTTCGATGCCGAGTTCGACTACGACGCCCTCACCCGCGAAGCCCGCGGTCGGCGCATCTCCCCCTCCGATCCGGACGACAGCTTGTTCCTCCGCAAAGCATCGGGCCGAGCGCCCCACGCCGGCGGTAAGAAGCTCGATGCGGCTTCCTCCGACTACCGCGTGCTGCGCGAGTGGATCGCGGCGGGGGCGCTCGCCAGCGCGAAGGACGCCCCGCAGGTGAAGGGGATCAAGATCGTGCCGGGGGATCGCATCATGCGGCGCGGGGCGACGCAGCAACTCGCGGTGATCGCCGAGTACACCGACGGCGCCAAGCGCGATGTGACGCGCCAAGCCGAGTTCTTCAGCAATCTCGACATCGTCGCGGCGGTCGATTCCTCCGGCGGCGTGACGGCCGGGAAGCAGAGCGGCGAAGCGGCGATCATGGCGCGGCACCGCGGGTTCGTCGCCGTCTTCCTCGCACTCGTGCCGCACGCCGAGCCGCTGGCCGAGTTGCCCGACTTCAAACCGAACAACTACGTCGATGAACTCGCCGCGTCCAAGTGGAAGAAGCTCGGGCTGCATCCCTCGCCGCTCGCGGACGATGCGACCTTCCTCCGCCGCGTGACGCTCGACCTCTGCGGGCGTCTGCCGACGGTCGAAGAGACGACGGCGTTCCTCGACGACAAAGCCGCCGATAAGCGCGCGAAGCTCGTCGACAAGCTGCTCGACTCCGCCGACTACCCCGCCTACTTCGCGATGAAGTGGGGGAGCATCCTGCGGAACTCGAACCTCGCGGGCGCCGACCGCGCCGCCACGGCCTTCCACCTCTGGATCAAGGACAAGCTCGCGCGGAACCGCCCCTACGACGAGTTCGTCCGCGGCATCGTCGCCGCGGCCGGGGAATGGCCCGACGCCCCCGCCATCAACTGGTTCTGGCAGAACCGCGACGACTTCCTCCACCAGACCACGGCCGACACGGCGCAGGTCTTCCTCGGCGTCCGCTTGCAGTGCGCGAAGTGCCACCACCATCCGTACGAGCGCTGGGGCCAAGGCGACTACTACGGCCTCGCGGGGTTCTTCACGCGCATCGGCCGCAAGAACTTCGGCGAGCCGCCGCCGTTCTACACGAGCGCCACCGTGACCACGGGCGAGAAGAATCCGCTGACGGGGAAGACGCCGGAGCCGAAATACCTCGATGGGGAACTCGCGAAGTTCACGGCCGAGGACGACCCCCGCCACGCCCTCGTCGATTGGATGGCGAAGCCGGAGAACCCGTTCTTCGCGAAGGCCTATGTCAATCGGATGTGGGGCCACTTCTTCAGCCGCGGGCTGTTTCACGAAGTGGACGACCTCCGCGAGACGAACCCCGCGAGCAACCCCGAACTCCTCGATGCACTGGCGAAGGATTTCGTCTCGCACAAGTTCGACATGAAGCACGTCATCCGCACGATCCTGAACAGCCGGACGTATCAGCTTTCGTCGGAGCCGACGGAGTTCAACAAGAACGACAAGCAGAACTTCGCCCGCTACTACGCCCGCCGACTCCCGGCCGAGGTGCTGCACGACGCCGTGGTGACCGTGACCGGCGGCAAGGCGAACTTTAGCGGGGCCGGCGAGCGCGCCCGCGCCATCGATCTGCCGCACGAGAACTTCACCTCATATTTCCTCGACACCTTCGACCGGCCGAAGCGCGTCACCGTTTGCGATTGCGAGCGCTCGAGTTCCGCGACCCTCGGCCAAGTGCTGCTGCTGGCGAACTCGGACGAAGTGGAAGGCAAGATCGAGAATGGCGAGAGTCGGATCGCGAAGCGCCTCGCGGCGAAGAAGACCCCGGCGGAGATCGTCCGCGAGGTCTACCTCGCGGCGTTCTCGCGGGAACCGACGCCCGTCGAACGGGAGCGGATCGAAAGGTATCTGAAGAAGGAGCCGAACGGGAAGAACGGACTCGAAGATGTGACGTGGGTCGTGCTGAACAGCAAGGAGTTTCTGTTCAACCGGTAGGGGGAGCATGGCATGAACTGGGACAATAATTAGGCAAATGCAGTGTAGTATTTTTTGAGGGCGATCCGTTCTGACTTGCCATGATGGAAATGTTCGGGATTTGGGTCGAACGAGATTAACACATGATAATGGCGCACAGTGCCATCCGATTTTGGCGAAAACCCGGCCTGAGAAATATATTTTTTCACGATCGCTACAGGAAGTGTGACAAATCCATCAGGGACCATAACGAACACGACGTGTGTCACCTTGTCCTTGACGATATCATCCCAGAGAGATGCGTGAAATCCGAACCAGTAATAGTCGCTGTGTCTCTTAGAATACTTGACGTTGATCACCTTTCCATCGCCAGTTTTATAAAATATCCGGCTCCCTTTGCCTAGCTTTGCTACTTCACCGCCGAAGTGATCAACCACGCGAATGACAAGTAGTTTGACATCTTCCTGCAATTCTTCGACGACGACTTCACTACCATCAGCACCGAGGGTGAAATCGGGCCAGATTTTCACCGCCATATCTGCCGCGACTTCGCCCCGTAACGCGATCGCTTGCTCATCCCAAATATCCACTGCCGAGAAGTATTTGTTCAATTCAACATGGCTACCCAGCAATTTGGCTTTCTTCGTCGGGTAGTCCGAATTTGACAACTCCGAATTATACCCCGTCAGCGTCAGATTGCCGATTGTGTTGAGCCACTCAACGTGGATGGCCTCCCAATCTTCGCCCAAATGCTGGCGCCACTATTCGGTGGGTGTACGCGGCATGATGTGCTCAATTGTAAGCTGGTCGAAATCGATCGATTCTTTATGCTGGAATGAAAGTTCAAGGCGTTCGAGGATGATTTTTGTCTTCGGCGAGCGATCTCCGCCGTAGACTTTCGCTTCCACAAATGCTTCGCGGAATTGCTGATCACGCGGGAAGCTCTTGTCTTTCAACCCTAAGCGCACGCCTTCTACCAGGCTGCCTGCTTGTTGAGCTTGCGAATAGAGGCTTGGGAATAATTTCGTCAGGCCGCTCGTGATCACACCACAGATGAATCGCCGAATCAGAAAGCACTCGAGCATATCGAGGATAGTGGTAAAATCCGGCTCCGAAAGCCGCTTGCAATCGTAGTCGCGATAGACGTTCAAGAGGAATGGGTAAGTGGTAGTGGCTTCGTATCTGTTCAACCGATCCAAGCGCATCGCAACCTTGCGACATTCTTCCTCTTTTGGCCGCAGCAACTTGGCGTAATAATTCGAAGATTCTGCAACTTCTTTCAGATAGCCGACGATTTGATCATGTGGACGGCTTTCCACGCTTTCTTTCAGTGTGTGATAGACGTCGGACTGGCGGACAACCTTGCCATCTCGCATCAGGTAATGACGTATAAATTCCGTCAGGCTGTCACCCAACCGATCTTGCATCGGCTTCCAATGGTCCGAATATACCTTTTCTTGAATGCTCACATGCATCCGCATGAAGAATAAATTGCGAATGAGATCAGCTTGCGTGAGTGGGCGGCCCTTTGCGTTGAGGCTCTCGAATATGAGATACGGGTTGTCATCCTTGTCTAGCACTATGCTTACGATCACGAGGCTATTGCGTATCACGTCGTGCAATTTATCGAAAGAAATCTCCGGGTTCAGGCGAAGCTTCTTTTCGAAGAACTCGTATGCGGCTGTTATAAGAGTGCCTGTCGGTGGTACTGCCGCATCGACGATCGCACAGAATGCTGCACGATCAGTTTGGGTCGGTAGCAATTTGTAGACATCACTCCCCTCTTGATGCCGATTCTTCAACAGCAAATCGTCGATCTTGTCTGCAAGATTACCTGTGAGTTTGCGCGCCTTGTCGCGGATCGCGGCGAGTAGTAATAGCAGAGTAGTGAGTCGCTGCTGGCCATCGATGAGGATATATTTCGTTATCCCTTCAGGGACCGACTTCGATGGCATAGTGACGATTGATCCAATGAAGTGATTGCGAGGATTTTCATCTTCGCATAATTCGACGAGATCACGCCACAGAGCGCTCCATTGCGTTTGTTCCCAGCTGTACGGGCTTTGGAAAAGCGGTATCAAATACTGTCGCTGACTATCTATAATCGCTTGGAATTTCGTCTCATTGGCCTGCATGATTTTTCACACCTGCTGTTGGATGACGCGAATTCTATCTCTCACCAACGCACCAACGCACCAATCGGCTTTTCGTCGTTCAGCATGGGCTTGCTCGACAACTCCCAGTCAAGTTCAGGTTCTTGTCGTTCGCTTTCGCGTGGTCACGCGCGACCTTGACCATTGGTGGTTCGACGTCTTGCCTATGGCGTACAGCGCGAACAGTTTTGTACATCGAAGCAAGTTTGCATCTCGTTCTAGCATTCTCCCGAGGTTCGTCCAACTCAAGCCAGTCGCCGCGTTCGTCCAAGCCGATCGGCTCAACTTGCCGCATAGTCGCCTTCTGCACTATCAATCCGCCGCAACTCCTTCCACCGCTTATCCTATCGTCGCCCATCCCGATTCGTCCAATTCGTCCAAATGGTTCCAGAGGGGGGTGGGCACGCACTCCGGACGAATCATTCTGCATGCGCCACACCGCTCCCTGCCTTCGGGCCGACCGGCGGAATTCCACTGGCATTCCCTTTCCCCATCGCCGATAATGCTACAGTAGGTTCACCCCGCCGGCGCTCGCTTCTGCCACGATTCCGCAAGGGCCTCCCGCCATGCTCGAATTCCTCGGTTCGCCCACGAAGGACTGCTCCGGCATCTCCCGGCGCTCGTTCCTGCAAGTCGGCGCCCTCGCCGTCGGCGTGCTGACGCTCCCCGGATTGCTCCGGATGCGGGCGGCGCGGGCGAAAGAGGGCGCGTCGCAGAGCGTGCGGAAGTCGGTCATCCTCATCTATCAGGCCGGCGGGCCGAGCCACATCGACATGTACGACCTCAAGCCGAACGCCCCCGTCGAGGTGCGCGGCGAGTTCAAGCCCATCAGCACGAACGTCCCCGGCATCCAGATCGGCGAGCACCTGCCGATGCAGTCCAAAATCATGGACAAGCTCGCCATCGTGCGCTCGGGCACCCACACGAACGCAGGCCACGGCATGGGCTCGCAGTGGATGCTCACCGGCTACCAGCCGACGCTCGAAGTGAACGACAACATCTACCCCAGCACCGGCTCCATCGTCGCGAAGATGAAGGGCTCGAACGACGCCGGGATCCCGGCGTACGTCTCGCTGCCGAAGCAGACGCCGTTCAACAAGGCGGCCTATCTCGGGGCGTCGTTCAACCCCTTCACGCCCGACAGCGATCCGAACCAGCCCGGCTTCCAGGTGCGCAACCTGAAGTTCCCGAACCGCGTCGATGCCTCGCGGCTGGAGAAGCGCAAGGCGCTGCTGAACGACCTCGACACGATCCGCCGAGATGTGGACACGAAGGGGGACATCGCCGGGTTGGACACCTTCTACCGCGACGCCCTCGAAATGGTGACCGACACCAAGGCGCAGAAAGCCTTCGACATCGCCAAGGAGACCCCGTCGCTGCGCGACCGCTACGGCCGCAACGACCTCGGCCAGAGCTGCCTGCTCGCCCGGCGGCTCGTCGAAGCGGGCGTCACGTTCGTGACGATCCAAGCCGGGGGCGGCTGGGATTCGCACGGGGACAACTTCAAGCAATTGAAGAACCGACTGCTGCCGCAGTTCGACCGGGCGCTCGCCACACTCGTTAGCGACTTGCACGACCGCGGACTGCAAGATGACGTGCTCGTGATGGCCTACGGCGAGTTCGGCCGGACGCCGAAGATCAACAAGGATGCGGGCCGCGATCACTGGCCCGGCGCGATGTCGGTGGTGTACGCCGGCGGCGGGTTGAAGATGGGCCAGGCCATCGGCACCACGAACGCGCTAGGCGAGTATCCGACAAGCAAAGCGGCGTCGCCGGGGTGCCTCTTGGGGACCATGTATCACGCGCTCGGCATCGATCCGAAGCATGCGTTCCTGGATCACGCCAACCGGCCGATGCCGATCTTGGCCGAAGGCGAACCGATCAAGGAACTGGTGGGTTAAAGAGAAGAATTTTCACCGCAGAGGAGGAAGAGGACGCGGAGAAAACCAAATGAAGTGAGGGGAA
>JAYVTJ010000898.1:0-2070 GCA_043774415.1 Fimbriiglobus sp.
GTGACAGGTGGGAAGGACGACAAGCTCGTGATCGCGTTCGACAAATTAACGGGTCAGGAACTGTGGCACTCCCAAGAACTCGCCGCCGATTGCGGCTACGCGGCCGTGATGATCTACGAGTTCGGCAAGGCCCGCACGGCCGTGATCTGGCACTCGAAGGCGATCGTCGGCCTCGACCCCGCGACCGGCAAGCGGCTTTGGAAGTACGACTTCGCGACCAACTACGGCCTCACTGCCCCGACACCGCGTCAAGTCGGCACCGACATGCTCTTCGCCACCGCCTTTTACGACGGGCCGGTCATGCTCAAGATCGGCGCGGAGAAGCCCGAGGTCGTTTGGAAGGGCACGAGCAACAGCGAGAAAGAGGACAAGACCGACAAGCTCCACAGCATCATGACGACGCCGTTCGTGAAGGACGGCCACATCTACGGCGTCTGCAGCTACGGCGAACTCCGCTGCTTGAAGGCCGATACCGGCGAGCGCATCTGGAGCACGCGTCAGCCGATCGTGGGCACGAAGACGGATGTCGGCAAACCGACACGGTGGGGCAACGCTTTCCTCGTCGAACACGCGGATCGCTTCTTCATCTTCAACGAGCGCGGCGAACTCGTGATCGCGAAGCTGACGCCGAAAGGCTGCGAGGAGATCGACCGCGCGGCGATCATCAAGCCGACGAATAAGGATGCCGGACGGAAGGTCGTGTGGGTCTACCCGGCGTATGCGGGGAAGAAGATGTACGTGCGGAACGATGAGGAGATTGTGTGCGTGGACTTGGCGAAATGATCTTTTCCGGTTCCCCCTCTCCGCTTCGGAGAGGGGTTAGGGGGTGAGGTCTGGCCTCGGGGAATCATTGACCTTCAGCGCCGTGCGGTGAGACCTCACCCCCCGGCCCCCTCTCCGAAGCGGAGAGGGGGAGCAGATCCACGAAAAAACCCCGGCATCCGCTGGGGTTTTTCATGTTCACCCATCCATTCGATTCACTCGCCGACGTAGGGCAGCAGTCCGATGAATCGGGCGCGCTTCACGGCGTTCGAGGCGGCCCGCTGGAACGGAGCGCACAGGCCGCTTCGCTTCCGGCTGAACAGCTTGCTCTGGCCCGAGACGAGCTTCTTCAGCGAGGTCACGTCTTTGTAGTCCACGAACGCGGGGCGGGGGCAACCCTCTTTGGTGCAGAACCGGCAGCGGCTTTTGCGGGCCGACAGCTTCTTCGTCCGAATCATGATCGACTGAACCTCGGGCCGGGATGGCGATGCGTTCCGCGAAATCGGAAGTAGAGATCCTAGAGAAGCCACCGGCGGCGTCAACGCCGTTTCGGAATTCCAGCTTGACCCACTCGCAGAATCGAGTCCAATTGAAGCAGCGCACTGCCGATCTGACCGGAGTCTCTCTTTGACGAAGCAATTCCCCATCGCGATTCTGCTCGGCTCCATCGTCATTCCATTTGCGACTGCTGCCGAGAGGCCCATCGATTTCACGAAGGAGATCGGTCCGATCCTCGCGCGCTCGTGCGTTGGATGCCACGGGCCGCTGAAGCAGAAGGGAAACCTCCGGCTCGATTCGCGCGCCGCGGCGATCAAGGGGAACGCCATCGTACCCGAGAAGCCCGGCGAAAGCCTGCTGATGAAGCACGTTCTCGAGCAGGACGGCGAATCGCGGATGCCGCCGGAGCCGGAGAAGCCTCTGAGCGCGGCCGAGATCGCCAAGCTGAAACTCTGGATCGAACAGGGGGCGACGTGGCCGGATGCCGAGCCGAAGGGCGATCCGCTCGACTGGTGGAGCCTGAAGCCGCTGACGAAACCCACTGTGCTCAAGGCCGAATTCGAGAATCCCATCGATGCATTCATCCGGGCGAAGCTCAAGGAAAAAGGGTTGAAGTCGTCGCCGAGCGCGAGCAAGCGGACGTTGATTCGCAGGCTCTACTTCGACCTCATCGGCCTGCCGCCGACGCCGGAGCACATCAGAGTGTTCGAGGCCGACCCCGCGCCGGATGCCTACGACAAGCTCGTCGATTCGCTGCTGGCCTCGAAGCAGTACGGCGAGCGCTGGGCCCGGCACTGGCTCGATGTCGCG
>JAYVTJ010000899.1:0-6115 GCA_043774415.1 Fimbriiglobus sp.
GGTCGGCCATGGGCTGCTTCTTTCGGATCGCGCCGGGGAGCGGCGCCGCTGCGGGCTGGGTTGTCATCGTACGACCCCGAATATGTTGTACCACACGGCCGAGCGACGGAACATCGGCTCACGCGGGAACCGGACCATGGCCATCGCCCCCGACGAAATTCGGAACGCCGCCGAGAGCATCCGCGCCGGCGGCCTCGTGGTCTTCACCACCGAAACCGTCTACGGACTCGGGGCCAACGCCCTCGATCCCGTCGCGGTCGCGCGGATCTTCGCCGCGAAGGGTCGGCCGAGTGGGAATCCTCTCATCGTCCATGTTGCGCACGCGGATCAAATCCCGCCGCTCGTCGAAGACTGGCCCGTGCTCGCCCGCGAATTGGCCGAGGCATTCTGGCCCGGTCCGCTCACGATAGTCGTGCGCAAATCGGCACTCGTGCCGGACATCGTCACCGGTGGCGGGCCGACGGTCGCGCTGCGCTGTCCGAATCATCCGATCGCGCTCGCCCTACTCAGCGCCGCCGGAGTGCCCATCGCGGCCCCGAGTGCCAACCGTTCCGGCGAGCTGTCCCCAACGACGGCGGAGCATGTCCGCAAGAGTTTAACGGGGAAGTACGACCTTCTGTTGGACGATGGCTCCTGCCCGGGCGGATTGGAATCGACAGTCGTCGAGATCGTCGGCCCGGATGAACTCCGAATCCTCCGACCCGGCCTGATCGGAATCGCGCAGTTGGAAGCCATCGCCGGGACGGTGACCGTCGGACCTGCATCAAACGCATCCGATGGCCCGGCACTCTCCCCCGGTATGCTCGCGAAGCACTATGCACCGCGGACCGCGCTCGAATGTGCCGCGACGCCGGGTGACGCCGACTTCCTCGTGAACCTGTACGAAACCGCCGGATTGAAGGTCGCCCGGTATGTCTTCGCGGCCGACCCGACCGAAGCCGCCCGCCGACTCTACGCTGAACTGCATGCCCTCGACGCCGAAGGGTGGGATCGCATTATCGCGCTGCTTCCGCCAGATGGTCGAGAGTGGGATGCCGTCCGGGATCGCTTGGTGCGGGCGGGTGCGGAAGAGTGAAGTTCTTGCGGTTGCTGTCCGCGTCGTCCGTCCTATTTTAGCCCTCCCACGCCGCACTCGAAAGGCCCGCCACGATGGATCCGCAAGTCGAACCCGCGAACACTCTTTCCGAGCAAATTGCCGAAGTGATGAAGGCCGCAAAAGCGCCCCTGAAACTCGCCGCGCTCAAAAAAGCTTTGACGGCTAAACTCAAAGAGACCGGCGTGCCCACGGGCGGAAAGCACAAGCTGAGCGACGCCGCCGTGAAGTCGGCGGTCGATGCGAGTGTAGAAGAAGGCCGGCTCTTCGTCCATCCGGACCGGAAGCCGGATCGCGATCCGAAGTACTGGATCGAAGCCCATGTGAGCGACGAAGAAAAAGCCGCGACGAAGGCGGCCGAGAAGGCGCGCGCATCCACCGCGAATATGCAGGCGAGATCTGCGGCGAAAGTAGACATGGTCAAAGCGAAAGCCGAGGCCAAAGCGGCGAAAGCGGAGCAACTCGGCAAACAAAAAGCGGAGGTCGTGACTTCCACGCTCCTCTTGAAAGTATCGGGACTCGGCAAACGGTTGGTCACCGAGAAGCAGCTCGGTCCGCCCAAAGAGAAGGCTTCCGCGGCGGAGCGGGACGCGTTCGCGACCACGCTTGCGGCCCTGCTCGCGGAGGGGAAGTTGCACCGTCACGGGGAGAAGTTAGGCACGGCCGCCCCGGTGGTGACGCACTGGTACGAAACGAAACCCTTGAAGAAGTCCTTCGGCAGCGCGCTGAAAGCCGTGCAGTCACTGCTCGACTCCGGCAAAGTGGAGTTCGAGGGGTTGGTGGCGGCAGTCAAAGAGAAGTTGGCGACGAAAGCTGCGGACACGGGTGAGCATGCCGCCGCGCCCGCAGTCCCTCCGGTCGCCGCCGACCCGAGTTGAATCCAGAGCGCACTCTTGTTGTCCCACGCACCAGCGAGGTAATATCGCTTCCTCGCTGGCGCGTCGGACTAACAAGAGTGCACGGCAATCACACCGCCGCCCGTCTCCCCGCTTTCACCGGCTGGATGCTGCTCGGGGAAGGTTCCGCACAACCCCCGGCTGTCGGGAGCATCTTGTTCGGGCTGCAGTTGTTCTTCGGGTTGAACGCCGTCCGCAGCCGGACCATGAAGTTCATGTCGTCCGGAGTGAACATCTTGGCCATGAAATCGAGCTTCTCGACGCCGATGCCGTGCTCGCCCGTCACGCTGCCGCCGAGTCGGATGCACTCTTCCAGAATGTCCGTACTCGCGGCGAGCACGGCGAGCACCTGCTTGGAATCGCGCTCGTCGAACATCAGCACGGGGTGGATGTTGCCGTCCCCGGCATGGAAGACGTTGCAGATGGCGACGCCGTGACGGATGCTCGCCGCTTGGATGCACCGCATGATCTCGGGGAGCTTCGTCCGCGGTACGACGCCGTCCTGGGTGCAGTAGCTCGGATAGCCCAAGCGGCCGATGGTGCCGAAAGCCTGCTTGCGGGCCTTCCAGAGGGCCATGCGTTCGATATCCGTGTTCGCCTTGCGGACCTCGCGGGCATTGTTCAACTTCGCGATGGCTTCGATGCGATCGGCTTCCTCTTGGATGCCCGCTGCGGGGCCATCCACTTCCATGATGAGCACCGCATCGGCGTCGAGCGGAAAGCCGAACTGGAATGCCGCTTCGATGGCGCCGAGGATGGTCTTGTCGAGCATCTCGAGCGCGGCCGGGACAATCCCGGCTCCGATGATGTCGCTGATGCAGTTCGTGCAGTCGTCGATGCTGTCGAAGACGCCGAGCAGCGTGCGGTACGCTTCGGGATTCCGCGTGATCCGGACCCACGCCTTCGTGACGATGCCGAAGGTGCCCTCGCTGCCGACGATGGCCCCCGTGAGGTCGTAGCCCGGTGAATCTTCCGCTGGGCCACCGACGGTAACGAGCGTGCCGTCGGGCATCACCATCTCGATGCCGAGAATGTGATTCACCGTCACGCCGTATTTCAGGGTGTGCGGCCCACCGCTGTTCGTGGCGACGTTCCCGCCGATGGTGCACGCCCCCTGACTGCTCGGATCGGGGGCGTAGTGGTATCCGAGCGGCTTCAGTTGGTTCGTGAGCCAGACGTTGACGACGCCGGACTCGACGATCGCGTAGCGGTCGCGCACATTCACTTCCAGAATCTTCTTCATGCGCGACAGGCCGATCATCACGCCGCCGCCGACGGGAACACAGCCGCCGGCCAAGCTCGTGCCGGCACCGCGGGCCACGAACGGCACATCGAGTTCGTTGCACGCCTTCACGATGGCGACGACTTCCGCCGTCGAGGTGGGGAAGACGACGACATCGGGTTTGTTCTTGTCGATGGTGAAGCCGTCGCACTCGTACACCGCGAGATCGGCCCGGCTCGTGAGGACGCCGCCGGCGCCGACGATGGCGCACATCCGCGCGACGAGGTCGGGCACCCGACCCGCATCGTAGCGCGGGAGGTCGTGGGCGTGGTTGAAGGAAATGGTCGCGGCGGCAGCGGGTGCAGTGGTCATGGGGGAATCAGTGCGTTATCGGAAGAGAGAAGCCACGGAGACGGCGAACCCGGGAAAGAGATCGGGGATCGTGAGGTCGGAATCGCTGCGGAAAATTTCTTGGATGGTGTCGGGGCGGTACGCTGTGGCAGTTTGTGTGTCGGGATCGAGTACGATGACCACACGGACTCCGGCATCGAGGTAATCGAGGACTTTGGTGAAGACTTGGGTCCAAGTGTCGGAGGGAGATTTCACCTCGCCGACGAGTTCGGGCGTGGCCGGGGTCACTCCGGCGGGCGGGGCCATGCTAGCCGGCCACTTCTCGTAGCTCAGGAAAAGGATGTCGGCGCCGCGGATGCGAACCGGATAATCCCGGACCTTTACGAAAGTATCGTTAGTGGCGACCCTTCCCAAATTGTGATCTTCGGCGAACACAGTCAATCTTGTGGCAAGCCGGTTGCCGCTGACGCCGTGGATGAAGCCGGGCATGTCGTAATTCCTCACGACGACACCGTCGATAAGATCCACGCCGGATTCCCCGCCGTGTTCGGCAAGAAATTCGACTTCTGTCATGAGTGGCAGTGAAATCGTTGCCGAGGATGGGGGAGTTTGCATTGCGACGGTCATTGCTGATTACTCTAGGCCTTCATCTATCGTACCATTCCCCGCGCAGCGAAACACCCCGGTGGTCCCCGGGGTGTTTCGCACCTTCCCACCGCTACTTAGCCGCGGCGGCCTTCTTCGTCTCGGCTTCCGTCTTGATGTACGCTGCTTCCAGTTTCAGCGCCTCTTCCCGCATCTCCTTCGGCCAGTAGGCCAGCGGCCCGCCCAGCCGCGCTTCGAACTTCGCCCGGCGCTTCTCCCGCTTCTTCATGCGGACGCCCGCTGGATTGCCCATCGTGAACTCCCGTGTCGATTGCCGAACTCGCCAAAGCAGTAGTATAGCAACTCCGCCCCGAATTGCGACCCCGCACCCGCACATTCCCGCGCAAGTTCTCCGTGAGCAATCGCTCCCCCGATGGAAATACCCGAGAAGTTGCAGCTTACCACGAGGGCTTGCCGATATAACCGGCAGGCCCGGCACGGATGCCCCCTACTGAGGTGCGACATGGTTCGTCGCTCGACCCGATTCCCGGCCCGTTCGCAGGCCCCGATCCCCTTCCGAATCGCGATGCGGGCCGAACGGCTCGAAGCCCGCGAGATGCCGAGCGTCTCGACGTTCAACGCGGTCTTCCCGTCACCCGATTTTCCGAACGCGGGCGATGTCCAATCGCCTCCCGCTCTCCCGGCCCCGGTTGCGACCGTCGCCCATACACTGCTCGCCGAGCCGCGCGGCCGCTTTGCCATCGGCACCTCCGGCGGCGGACTGACTCAAGTCAACGTCTACGACGCCCGGACGAACGCCCTCCTCGGAATTCTCAACCCCTTCGGCGGCCGCTCCACCCTCGGCGTCACCGTCGCCACGGGCGATGTCAATGGCGACGGCATCGAAGATGTCATCGTGGCGAGCGGTCGTGGCGGCAAGCCGATCGTCGAAGTCTACGACGGCCGCACTCTCCGCAAGCTCGGCTCGTTCGAGGCCTACTCGACGACCTTCACCGGCGGCGTCAGCGTGGCCGTGGCCGATGTCAACGGCGATGGACGCGCCGACATCATCACGGGTGCCGGGGTCGGTAGCGCAGCCCAAGTGAAGGTCTTTAGCGGCACAACCCTGTTCGACGCCCAAGGCAAAATTGCGTCCGCACCTCCCGTGATTCGCAACTTCTTCGCTTTCGACACGAGTTTCCGCGGCGGTGTCACCGTCGCCGCCGGGGATGTGAACGGCGACGGCAAGGCCGACATCGTCGTCGGCAAGATGGCCGGGAGCACCCCGGAGGTGAAGGTCTTCAGCGGGGCCAGCGGCGCGACCCTGTTCGATTTCTACGCCCTGAACCCGAGTTACACCGGCGGGGTGAGCGTGGCGGCCGGGGACATCGACGGCGACGGCAAGGCCGAAGTCATCGTCGGTGCGAGCAGCGGCTCGACCTCGCAGGTGCGCATCTTCTCCGGCGGCAACTTGAAGGCCGACTACTCCGCCTTCGGCAGTGCCTACCGCGGCGCCCGCGTCGCGACCCAAGACATCGACGGCGACGGCAAGTGCGAAGTGGTTGTCGTCACTGGCCCGAGCGGCCCGCCGCGGATGCGGATCCTCAACGGTCTCACCGGGACTGTCCGCCGCGAGTCTCCGGCGATGCCGAGCATTTACCGCAGTGGCCTCTCGGTCGGCTGACGGGGGAAGTGCGGAACGCGGAGTTCGGAGTGCGGAATGGAAGAGCGATTAGGCTTCTTCCACTCCGCACTCCGCATTCTGTCAATACACTTCCTCGAACCGCAAGTTCTTCCGCCCCCGAGGTTCCGAACGTGAGTTCCGGCCGCTATCTCTTCACCAGCGAATCGGTTTCCATGGGCCACCCGGACAAAGTGGCCGACCAGATCAGCGACGCCATCCTCGATTTCTGCCTGCTCCACGATCCGCTCAGCCGCGTCGCCTGCGAAACCCTTGTCACCACCGAC
>JAYVTJ010000900.1:0-9624 GCA_043774415.1 Fimbriiglobus sp.
GGACTCGGCCACGCCCTACGAATACGACTCTACTTCGCCCCCAAAGCAAAATCCTTCGGTAGCGAGCGCCAGCCGCTGTGGATGTGGTTCGCCGGATTCTTGGACGCGTCCGCCTGCACGTTCAGGAACTCGATCACGAAGCTCGGCCCCTGCACCCGGTAGCTGTACGGTTTGCCCTCTTTCTTCTCCTCGATGCAGTACGCGAAGTGGACCTTCGCGAAGTCGCCGGCATCGACCTTCTTCAACTCGACCGCGGCCAGGTCGGCGGGCAATCGGTTCGCATACGCTTCGACCAGCTTCCGCAGCATCTTCTTCTGGTCGGCGGTCAAGTCCCGAGCCGGAATGCCAATGGGTTCGCCCACGGCGGCGTCCGGAAACTTCTCCCGGATCTCCGCGAACTGCTTGCCCTGCGCCGCGACTTTCTTTTGGTCATCGGTGAGTGCCGCGATCAGTTCCTTCGCCAAGTCTTCGACCTCGGGGACGACGCGCTGGCCCTTCTTCGGCCCCTCGCGGATTTCGGCCGGGTTCACGCCGAAGACCATCGGCGTCGCCGAGATCACTTCGCCCTTGTCGAGCGTGAAGTTCACCGAGAGGTGATGCCCCTCGATGCGCCAGCCCCACTTGCCCGTGTTCGACGGCTCTCCGAAGAGGCTCACGAAATACCACGTCGGGTCGCGCATCATGGCGCCCTTGTCCCCTTCGAGTTGGGCCAAGAGATTCTCCAGGCCCATGATCTGCGACGCTTGGTCGTAGCCCTTCGCCGAGAGGCCGAGCTTGAGCAGGTCGAGCATCAGCGCCTTCTGCTCGGCGGTCATCGTGTCCATCCGCAGCCCCTTGCGGAGCGACTTCTTGTTCTCCTGCACCGGGGTGAAGAACCACGTCGTGCGGTGGTCGTCGTCGAAGGCGAACAGCGCGTTCTTCTTATGCTCGGCCGTCATGGTGCCGACGAGTTTCGTCGCGGCCTCGCCCATCTTCTGGCCGGGGGTCTTGTTCGATTGGGCGACGAGGATCGCGCCGCCGAGCGCGGTGAGAACCGCGGCGAGCAACAGCGTACGGGAGAGGAGCGGACGCATGAAGGCACCTGCTAGCGGGGCGGCGAAGAACGTTGCGAGGGTCGATATAGTAACACGAGTGCGACCTTTGCGGAACCGGTGATTCCATGCCCGCCAGCGCGACATCCGACGATCCGGCCCGCATCCTCGTGATCGACGACGATCAGAAGCTCGCCGCCGCGATCGCCGAGAGCCTCGAACGGAAGGGGCACCGCGTCACGGTCGCCACCTCCGGCAAGGCGGGGGCCGAGCGCATCGACGCCGACGAATTCGACATCGTCCTCACCGACCTGCGCATGGCCGACCTCGACGGCCTCACCATCGTCCGGCAGGTCCAAGAAGTTCTGCCCGAAGCAGAAGTCGTCGTTATCAGCGGCTTCAACGATGTGCGCACGGCCCAGGAGGCGGTGAAGCTCGGCGCGACGCACTACCTGATGAAACCGATCGACCTCAGCGAGCTGCGGGCCATCGTCGAGAAGGCCGCCGACCGCACCCGGCTCGCCAAGGCGCACCGCGAACTCCGCCGGCAGATCGACGAGAAGTTCGGCTTCGAAGGCGTCGTCGGCAGCGGCCCGAAATGCACCGCGTCATCCAGCTTCTGAAAGCGTACGCCCCGGCTCCGGCGCCCGTGCTGATCCTCGGCGAGAACGGTACCGGCAAGGAACTCGCAGCGAAGGCGCTGCACACGAACAGCCCGCGGAAGAACAAGCCGTACGTGGCCATGAACTGCGCCGCGCTGAACGAGAATCTCCTCGACGACGAGATGTTCGGCCACGAACCCGGCGCCTACACCGGCGGCGACAAGCTCCGGAAGGGGCGCTTCGAGTACGCCAATGGCGGCACGCTCTTCCTCGACGAAATCGGCGACATGCCGGTGTCACTCCAGGCGAAGCTGCTGCGCGTTTTGGAGAACGGCGAGGTGGTCCGCATCGGCTCCAATGAGCCTCACAGAGTGGACGTCCGCGTGATCGCCGCGACGAACCGCGATCTCGATGCCATGGTCGAGAAGGGCGAGTTCCGCCGCGACTTGTACCAGCGGTTGAAGGTCGGCGTCGTCCGGCTTCCGGCACTGCGGGAACGCCGCGAAGATATTCCGCTTCTTGTGTCATCGTTCATCAGAGACCTCGCGTCGAAGTACGGCAAGAAAATCACCCTGCTCGCGGACAGCATCTGGCGGGCGTTCGCCACATATTCGTGGCCCGGGAATGTGCGGGAGCTGCGCAACCTCCTCGAAAGCATGATCCTCCTCGACAGCGATAGCATCCTGAACCTCGATGACCTCCCCGAGGATGGGAGTCTGCTCGCGATCTTCGGCGTGCCGGCGCAGCTCGCGTTGCCCGCCGCGATGGGGCCGCGCTTGGCGCTGCCCCTCGGGACGGCGAGCGATCCCCTTCTCGGTCGTCCGCTCGCGGAGGTCGAGCGCTACTACATGGAGCGCGCGCTGGACATGGCCGAGGGGAACCGCGAAGAGGCCGCGCGGAGGCTCGGCATCGGCGAGCGGACGCTCTACCGGAAGCTCCAGGAATGGAAGAAGGAATCGGACGTGGAGTGAATTGCATAAAGCGGAACCGACGCAATCGGCCGACGAAATGAGTTCGGCCGAATATGCCCCACCCCCCTCCGAACTCATTTGAGTTTTGCCAAACTCATTTGGCCGATCGGCGGAAACTGTGTCACGGTTCGTAACTACCGTTTGACGCGCACCCCACCGGCGCGGTACGATTCCCCTCAGCCGTGGGATCCCTCACCCTCCACGGCAGCTCCATTCGTCCAAACCACCGCCTGAGGTCGGGCTATGCCTGCTCTGCGCCGGTTCACCCTGGGGTTCCTGCCCCTCGCCGTGCTGCTGGGATCCAGCGCGGCGCTCCGTGCCGAAGGCTTCCCGAAGCTTTCCGCTCCCGGTGCCGATTCCGGCAAGCTCCAAGCGGAAGCCGAGCGCGCCGAACGGGCCGGGAAGTGGGATACCGCCCTCGACCTCTACCTCAAAGCGTACCTCGGCGGCAAGCCGACCGCCGAACTCCGCGACCGGATCCGCTTCTGCCTCCGGAACGTCACCCAACTCCAGCGGCACCGCGACCCGGCCTTCCAGCAGTTCATCCTCTCGCTGCCCGTGGCCGACTCGCTCACCCTGTACACCGAAGCGATCACGAAAATCCAAACGCTCTACGTCGAGCGCGAGCGGGCCACGTTCGAAAAGCTCATGCTCGGCAGTTTGGACGAACTCGACCGCGCCGTGACCGACGCCGGCTTCCGCCAGCAGCACATGCCCGACGCCGCCGAGCTGAAGCTGCTGAAATTCCGCCAGACGATCCGCGAAGGCTGGCGCGCGAAGCTCCCGGCGAACGCCGGCGAAGTCCGCCGCGTGGCCCGCGACATCGTCATGGCCGCGCAGACGAACCTCGGCGTCAAGAACCCTTCGGCCATCGTCCTCGAACTGCTCTGCGGTGCGTGCGGTTGCCTCGACGAATACACCGCCTATGTGGTCCCGGCCGGGGCTCACGCGGAACTCGCGTCGCCGATTATCGAATTCGCCTCGTACGGCTTGCTCATCGCCTTCGACAGCCGGGGCCTCGTCATCGATGCCATCGTTCCGAACTCGTGGGCCGCGCTGCACACGCCGCTCCGCAAGGGCGACCGCATCGCCAAGGTGAACGACAAGGCGATGGTCGGGGTGACTCCGCTGCTCCTCCGCGATGCCCTGAAAGCGCAGCCGACCCTACTCGGCCACGACCTCGACCTCCCCGCGACCGACGATCCCGAAACGGTCACCAAATTTCGGCTGCCGACGCCGCTGCCGACCGTCTACGGCGCGAACATTTTGAAGGGGAGCATCGGCTACCTCCGCGTCTCGAGCTTCAAGGAACCGACCGCGCGCGAACTCGACGACGCCATCGAAGCCCTCAAAATCCGGGGTATGAAGGCGCTGCTCCTCGATCTGCGCGGCAACCCCGGCGGCTCCCTCACGGCCGGCATCGCGGCCGCGCAGCGATTCCTGCCAAACGGGATCATCGTGACCACGCAGGGGCAATCGGCCGAGTTCAGCAACCGCATCTTCTCCTCCGACGCCGGCATGACGGCCCATGAAATGCCCGTCGTTTTGCTCGTCGATACCCGCACGATGTCCTCGGCCGAAGTCTTCGCGGCCGGACTGAAGGACAACGGCCGGGCCACGCTCGTGGGCCTGCCGACCTTCGGCAAAGGATTTGTCCAGTCGCCGATCCGACTCGATTCGCTCGACGGCTCCGAGACCATCGGCAAGTCCGGGTTCCTCGTGCTTTCCGTGGCGAGCACGCACACGCCGCGCGGCCAAGCCATCAACGGCGGCGGCGTCATCCCGCACTTCTCCGAAGTCGATCCCGAGCGCCAGCACACCGTCGCCGTCGGTAAGGCCATCGACCTGCTGAATAATCCGTCCAACATGCCGACGATGCGCTGATGGACCTGACCGCCGCCGAACTCGCCTCCGTCCGCCCTCTCCTGCGGCTCGCCCTCTCCGAAGACCTCGGCGCCGCCGGCGACCGCACCTCGCTCGCCACAATCCCCGCGTCCAAGATGGCGACGGCCGCATTCGCGGCCCGACGTTCGGGCGTCGTCGCCGGACTCTCCATCGCGCGGATGGTCTGCGGCGCGGTCGATCCCGCGCTGCGATTCACGGCAGCGGTGTCGGACGGTGCGGCCGTGGAACGCGGAACGGTGCTCGCCGAAGTCTCGGGATCGCTGCGCTCGATCCTCGCGGCCGAACGCACGGCCCTCAACTTCCTCCAGAAGCTCTCGGGGATCGCCACGCTGACCCGACAGTATGTCGATGCTGTCGTGGGACTGCCCGTGCAAATTCTCGATACCCGCAAGACGACCGCCGGCTGGCGCCTCCTCGAAAAGTACGCCGTGCGGATGGGCGGCGGCACGAATCACCGCTTCGGACTCTACGACGCCATTCTCATCAAGGACAACCACATCGCCGGCATCGACGACGCGCATCCGGTGCGGCGCTCCGTGGAACTGGCGCGGGCTTTCCCCGGCAACGAGGGGCTCGCCGTGGAAGTGGAAGTCGATTCGATCGCTCAGTTGATCGAAGTGCTGCCCGCGAAGCCGGAGATTGTCCTGCTCGACAACATGAGCGTGACGCAGATGCGCCAGTGCCTCTCGATCCGGGATCGACTGTCCCCCGGCACACTCCTAGAAGGCTCCGGCGGCGTGGATCTGACCACCGTGCGCGGGATCGCCGAGACGGGTGTGGACCGCATCAGCGTCGGGGCGCTGACGCACTCGGCCCCGGCCTTCGACATCGGCCTGGACTTCGTCGAAGCATGAGCACCCCGCGCGAAACGAGACATTTCGACACCCGCCACCTCGGACGGACAATCCTGCTCTACGACAGCGTGCCGAGCACGAATGACCTTGCCGCGGGCTTCGCGGAAGAACACGCCGGAACGGTGTTCGTCACCGACCATCAGTCGAGCGGCCGCGGTCAGTACGGCCGCGTCTGGCAGGCCGAGCCGGGGACTTCGCTGCTGCTCTCCATGCTTCTTTTTCCGCCTCCGGAACTGCGCCGGCCGGTGATCCTCACGGCGTTGGCCGCCGTCGGCATCGCAGAGGCGATCCGCGAACTCGCGGGTGCCGAAGCCCGGATCAAGTGGCCGAACGATCTGCTCGTCGATGGGAAGAAGGTCAGCGGCATCCTCATCGAGCAATCGGGCGGAGTCGTCGTCGGCCTCGGATTGAACCTGAATCAGGCGGTGGCGGACTTCGCCGAGCTGCCCGATGCGACTTCACTCGGACTGCTCGCGGGCCGGGCGATCGACCGGGATGCCGCGCTCGAATGCGTCGTGCGGCATCTCGATGCGGGGTACGACCGCTTGCTCGCGGGTGAGCGACTGGGGCTGGAGTCGGAGTGGAAGTGCCGCATCGCCCTTCTCGGGAGGACAGTGCGAATCGACTGCACCGATGGCGGATCGCACTTCGGTCGCCTCCGCGACGCAGCCTTCGGAGGGATCGAACTCGATACTGCGGATGGCGGCGTTCGGGTGCTCAAGCCCGAATCGATCCGGGGCATCACGCGAATCGACGCGACAGCGCGTCGGTGACTGCGATGGAAGTCACTAAAAAGAATGGATCGAGCCTCTGCGTCTCCCGGAATGCACCATGCCCGCGATCGCACCGTCCATCCTCGCCGCCGACTTCAGCCGCTTGGGCGAACTCGTCAAGCTCGCCGAGGCCGGCGGGGCCGACCGGATTCACATCGACGTGATGGACGGGCACTTCGTCCCGAACCTCAGCATGGGCTCGGTCGTCGTGAAGGGTCTCCGGCCGATCACGGCGCTGCCGCTGGAAGTCCACCTGATGGTCGAAGAGCCGATGCGCTTCGTGGACGGCTTTGTGAGCGCCGGGGCCGACACGATCATCTTCCACATCGAAGTGCAGCCCGATCCGCTGCCACTGCTCCAGCAGATCCGAGGCCTCGGCAAGCGCGTCGGGCTCGCGTTCAACCCGGACTGCCCCGTGGACCGGATCGAACCGTACCTCGGCGACATCGACCTCGCCCTCTGCATGACGGTCTACCCCGGCTTCGGCGGCCAGGCGTACATCGCCGAGAGCGACGGCCGCATCCGCGATCTGCGCATGCGGATCGCCCGGTCGAACCCGAAGTGCGAACTCGAAGTGGACGGCGGCATCGACGCCACCACCATCGTCCGCGCGGCCGGCTCCGGCGCGGATGTCTTCGTCGCGGGCACCGCGATCTTCGGTTCTCCACTGGGCGCAAGTGCCGCGACTCAGCAGTTGCGAGAACGCGCCACCGTTTGAGAAGATGCGGGGACGCTGCGGGTGGAAGCCGTCATCCTCGGTTCCGATTTCCGCATTCCTCCGAAGTCGATTCGCCCTCCGTCCCGCGATTGCCGATTCCATGAGAGCGACGGTTCCGTATCCGAGACGCGGGTTCTGGCCCATGCTGCATCGCTTCCTGACGACACTCGCCGTCGCCTCCGTCTGCCTCTGCGCCAGCCCGGCCGTCCCCCTCGCTTCGACCGCACCCCTCGATGAACCCGAACTGACCTTCGATGCCGCACCGCTGCCGGGCGATGCCGAGTTCGCCCGCGCCGCTCGCACCGATCCGCTGCTGATGCTCAACCTCGCGGCCAAGCGGTACAAGCTCGCGAAGCCCGAAGGGGACAAGGAAGTCATCGCCGGGTACACGGCGAGCTTCCAAAAGCGCGAGCGCCTCGGCGGCGTACTGCACGACCAAGAAGTGATCCGCATCGCGTACCGCGAAGAGCCGTACGCCGTGCAGATGATCTGGGAGCAGGGGGGTCGCCGGCAGGTCGAAGGGACGAGTTTCGCGGCCGGGCAGAACGCCGGCAAGATGCTCGTCTGGCACCGGTTCCTCGGCGTGCTCGCGCTCGATCCGAAGGGGAGCAGCCCGCGGAGTTCCGCACGCTACACGGTCGAAGAGTTCGGCTTCTATTACAGCACGAAGCGGTCGCTGCGGGCGTGGACGCACGCGGCGGCACTCGGCAGTCTGCAGTGGACCTACCTGGGGACGCGGACTGTGCCGGAGACGGGTGGCCGCGAGTGCCACATCGTGAAGCGGACCTGCGCCATCGATGAGATCGACGCCTTCGCGGCCGGGGAAGCGAGTCCGCACATCACCGATGCCAACCGCGCCGATTCCGTCCGCACCGTGACGCTCTACTTCGACGCGAAGACTTGGCTGCAGGTCGGATCGGAACTGCGCCGGGCCGATGGCGAACTCGCCGCCTCCTACTTCTTCCGCGACGTGAAACTGAACCCGGCGCTCCCGGCCGACACGTTCACGCGGGCCGCTCTGCGGAAGTGATCGCCGCCACCGTTTCGGTCAGCCGTTCGAGGCGGAACGGCTTCGGCAGAATCAGCGTGGTGCCCGAGACCAGCAGATCGGCGGGCACGGCCCGCGCCGAAAAGCCGCTGATGACGATGGCCGGGAAGCCGGCGCGTATCTCGCGCAACTGACGGATCACATCTTGGCCCGGTACCCCCGGCATCATCAGATCGACGATGGCCAACCGGAAGCGCGCGGGCGCTTCCCCGAAGAGGGCGAGGGCATCGGCGCCGTTCGCCGCGGCCACGACGGTGTGGCCGTCGTCTTCGAGTACGGAGCAGATCAGCTCGCGGATGTTCGGGTCGTCGTCCACGACGAGGATGGCCCCCGCCGCTTCCGCCGCGACCGGCTTCGCGGTGCGGGACGGATCGGCGACTCCGCTCCGGACCGTGGGAATCAGTATCTGCACGGTCGTGCCCTGCCCGAGGCGACTCTCGATGCGGACGCCGCCGCGGTGATCGCGGACGATGCCGTAAACGGCCGCAAGTCCCAGCCCCCGACCGGTGAACTTGGTCGAGAAGAAGGCGTCGAACGCGCGGGCCCGGACGCTCTCCTCCATCCCGCAGCCGCTGTCGGCGATCCGGATGCCGATGTAATCCCCCGGCGGGAGCGATGGCGCGAAGCCCGCCGGCGACTGCTCGAACGCGAGTTGCTCAGTCCGGAGTCGGATTTCGCCCTTGCGCTCCGGCAGTACCTCGGCGGCATTGGCGAGCACGTTCACGACCGCCTGGCGGATCTGGCGGGCATCGCCGGCGATGAGGCACGGGCGCGTGTCGAATTCGCAGTGCAATCCGGCCGCCTCTCCGACTACGATCTCCAGGGCCGCATGCGAATCGCGGAGGAGCGCATTCATGTCGAACTCAGTCGCCTGCAATCGGCCCACGCCGGCATACGCGGTGATCTGGCTGCACAGATCGGCGGCCCGGCCGCAGGCCGTTTCGATTTCGGTCAGGTTCCGCGCGACGGCCGCGTCCGGCCCGGCGAGCAGCTTCACGACGCCGGCGTTGCCGAGGATGATCGTGAGGAGGTTGTTGAAATCGTGGGCGATCCCGCCGGCGAGCAGGCCGAGGCTTTCGAGGTGCCGCGCCTCGCGGAGTTCGCCGTCGAGGGCGGCGCGCTCGCGCTCGATCCGCTTCCGCGCGGTGATCTCGGCCGTCACGCCCATGCAGCGGACGACGCGGCCGTCGGGAGTGGCGACGAAAGAACCCCGCGACGAGAACCAGCGCATCTGTCCCACCGCATCCGGTTCGATGCCGCGGTACTCGATCCGGAAATCGGAGAGGCTGGTGCTCGCGACCCGGACTTCTTCGAGCACGCGGGCGCGGTCGTCGATGTGGGCCATGCCGAATTCGAGATCGGCCCCCGGCGGCAGCTCCGGCACCCCGTAGAACTCGCGGACATCCTGCGAGTAGTACATCGAGCGATTGGCGATGTCGAAGTCCCAACTCAGCATCCCGGCGAAGAGGAGCGAGGTCCGCAATCGTTCGTCGCTGAGTGCGAGTTCCTCTTGGATGGCCGACTGCTCGGTCAAATCCTGCGCGAGCGAGAGGACCGAGACGAGCTTGCCGTCGCCGTCGAGGTGGGCGGAATTGTGCCAGAGGCACGACACGATCCGGCCCGACTTGTGATTGTTGCGATTGCGGCAGACGTTGCCGGTCACGCGCTGGGCGAGCAGGTCGCCAACCACGGCGCGGACGCGCTCGGCATCCGCCGCGTGCA
>JAYVTJ010000901.1:0-3520 GCA_043774415.1 Fimbriiglobus sp.
GGCCGATGAGGATCGCGATGATCGCGATCACGACGAGCAGTTCGATGAGCGTGAAGCCCATCCGACCGCTCCGAGACTGGACTTTCGACATGAAACACCTCGAAAAAGGGAAGATGAAAACGGCCCACTGTGCCGATCGGAGAGTGGGCACGACTCCTTTAGAGCAGATCGGCGCCGCGATGCAAGCTCGCATTTCCCCGAATCGGGAAATATCCGCATGCCCCATGGGAATCTGACCCTACAACGCCGCCGAGCGGGGATCATTCCGCCCCGAAACCTAGCACGGGTTTCGCGGCGCCAGCGCGAGGCGAGCGCGGGAACCCTCCGAACGGCGCCCTGATACAATGCCCGTTCCGCCTCCGAGGAGTTTCGCCCGTGGCCCGCCGTGCGCCCGATGCCGATGCCGAATTGCCCGCCCTGTACGCCCACGTCCACCCCGGATTGGAGTCGGTCGCCGCCGACGAGATCACCCGCGATTTGCAGGGCGAGGTCAAGCGCACCGAGCGCGGCGTCGTCGTCTTCCGGCTGCGCTCCATCGACGCCGACGTGCTGAAGCTCCGCACGACCGAAGACATCTACCTCATGGCCTGGGGCACGAACTCGCTCTCGTTCAAAGCGGGCGATCTCGAAACGATCAAGAAGTGGACCGCGAAGAAACCCGACTGGCCCCAGCTTTTCCGCATCCACCACGCGATCCGGCCGAAGATCAAGGGGAAGCCGACCTTCCACCTCGTGGCGCAGATGACCGGCGAGCACGGCTACCGCCGCGTCGATGCGCTCGATGCCATGGCCGACGGACTCCACGGGATCATCCCCGTCGGCTGGGTGCCGGCCGAGGAGAACGCCTGGCTCGAAATCTGGATGACGATCAACGGCAAGACGGCCGTGAGCGGCCTGCGGCTCTCGGATCGCACCATGCGCCACCGGACGTACAAGACCGACCACGTCGCGGCGTCGCTGCGGCCGACGGTCGCCGCGGCGATGGTGCGACTCGCGGGGATCGCCCCGGCCATGACGGTCCTCGACCCGATGTGCGGCGCCGGGACGATTCTCGCCGAAGCGATCGCCCTCTGCGAGCAGCGCCGCATGCGCGATGTGAAGTACTGGGGCGGCGACATCGACCCGAACGCGATCTTCTGCACCCAGCAGAATCTCGGCAACCGCGGCGAGAACAAGATCGTGCGGTGGGATGCGATGGAGCTTCCGCTGAGCGGAGAGAGCGTCGATCGGATCGTCTGCAATCCGCCGTTCGGCAAGCAGCTCTCGTCGCCGGAGCTGATCCCCGACTTGTACATGGACTGCGCGAAGGAGTGGGACCGCGTGCTGAAGCCGGGCGGTCGGGCCGTGCTGCTGGCGGCGGAGCAGGACGAACTGCGGACCGCGGTGAAGCCGTTCAACTGGAAGGCGACGAAGGAAATCAAAGTGCGCGTGCTCGGGCAGAGCGCCGTGATGAGCGTCTGGCAAAAGCCGGAGGGATTCGGTACGATGCCGACGGGCGATGAAGGGTGACGAGCCGGATGGGGATCACGCATGGCGGACGACGACAAACCCAAGAAAGCCCCAGCCAAGCCCGTCGCGGCGAAGCCGAAGCCGCTCCCGGCGGATTTGGCGAAGCCGGTGGGCGGGAAACCGGTGGCGACGATGGCGAAGCCCGCCGCACCGGCGCCGACCAAACCGATCGACGACGATGACGACGACGTCTCGGCCTACGGCGTCGTGAAGGAGTCGGAAGAGGAAGAGAAGCTCGCGCAGAAGAACAAGCCGACGTTCGGCGCGGTCCGCGACAAATTCAAACGCAGCGCCCGCGGCCCGGCGGCGGCGCTCATGGTCATGCCGTCCACGCTGCTGCTCGGCCAGGGCGTGCTGACCTCGCTCATCGGCCTCGCGATGCTCATCATCGGCCTCTGGCCGCTCATCTTCACCGACGCGCCGCCCTCGGATGAAGAAGTCGCCGACACCATGCAGTACATCCTCTTCGGCATCGTGGCGTTCTTCTGGGGCGGCATCGTCTGCTACGGCTCGTACCAGATGTCCACGCTCGGCTCGTATCCGTGGGCGTTCGTCGGCGCCGTCTTCGGACTGCTGCCGCTGCTCGCGGGCATCTTCAGCATCATCACGCTGAAGGATCCGCGCGTCGTCGCCGGGTACATCGAACCGGAGGCCGGGCCGAACCAGATCAGCGAGGACGACGCGGTGAAAAAACTCGCCGGCGACAAAGTCGAGGAGGCCGACGACGAAGAAGAGGATGAGGAAGAAGAGGAAGAAGAGAAGCCCAAGAAGAAGCGGAAGAAGAAGTGACCGCGCCGCCCGCCGAGACCGATGCCGCGCTGCTGGCCCGCTTCCGGGCCGGGGATTCCGATGCGCTGGCAGTTCTGTACGCGCGCTACGAGCAGCCGGTGTTCCACTTTCTCCTCGGGATGCTCCGGCACCCGCACGATGCCGAAGACGCTCTCCAAGAAACGTTCATTCAAGCTCTGCGGAAGTCGGACGCGGTCGCGGACGGCAAGCTCCGCAGCTGGCTCTTCGCCGTGGCCCACCAGCAGGCGGTGCTGCTGAAGCGCCGGGCGAAGCGGGTGCCCGAACTCGCCCCCGCCGCACTGCTGCGCGGCTGGCTCGGCGGCGAAGATCCGACCGCCGCGTGCGAATCGGCCGACACTGCCGCGGCGCTGCACGGACTGCTCGATCGATTGCCGGCCGCGCAGCAGGCGGTGATCCGCCTGCGGATCTTCGAAGGGCTGCGCTTCCGCGAAGTCGCGGAGCGGCTCGGCTGCCCGCTCGGCACCGCCTTGGCCCGAATGCACGAAGGCCTCAAGACTCTCCGCATGCTCTGGGATGACCGCTATGCGACCGCCTGAAACCCCCGCGGACGGCGAACTGACCCTGCGGGCGCTGCGCTACGCGGCCGGCGAACTCGCCGGCGCCGAAGCCGAAGCGTTCGAACAAACGCTCGCCGACGATGCCGAGGCCCGGGAGATCCTCGGCGAAACCGTGCGCCTCAGCGCCGCGGTCTCCGGGGTCGCCGTCCCGGCGCCGAGGATCGGCGCCCTGAACGCGATCCGGGATCGGCTCTTTCCGACGGCGCTCCGGCGCCTCTTCCCGACGAAATCGTACCGGGGACACCCGGCGGTCTGGGCCGGTCTCGGCAGCCTCGCCGCCGGACTCCTCGCACTGGCGATCGACCTCGCTGCCGATCCCGCTCCCCAGTTCGTGGCTCGTCCGCCGATCCGCCCGCTCGTCCCGAAAGCGATCGAAGTTCCGGTACCGCCCGCGCCGGAACTCACGCCGCCCGCCTCGCCCATGGCCGGGATGGATCCGGTGCCGCTGGCCGCGCCGACGCCCCGCGTCGAGACCGTGCCGACCGCGAAGCCCGTCGAGACGAAAAAAGGGTGATCGGCGGGGCGTCAGACCGAGTTCGACCAAGCCGCTCGCGGACGGGATGATCCGCGCGAGCGCGGGCAGGCGATCGTCGGGCGTGCGTGCCGCGGCATGTTCCAAAAGATGATCGACGCCGGGTTGCACG
>JAYVTJ010000902.1:0-1911 GCA_043774415.1 Fimbriiglobus sp.
CGATCTCTGCCGCTTGGCCGGCCTCCGCGAAGTCGGCGTCATCTGCGAAATCCTCAACGAAGACGGCACCATGGCCCGTCTCCCCGATTTGCGCGAATACTGCCGGACGCACAATTTGAAGCTCTGCTCGATCGCCGATCTCATCGAGTACCGGCGCCGCACCGAGAAACTCGTGCAGCGTGAAATCGCGATCAAGCTCCCGACGGAGTACGGGGAGTTCGACCTCATCGCCTACACGTCCATCGTCGATCAGGAACCGCACCTCGCGCTGACTCTCGGCGGCGTCGGCGTGGCCGACGGCGCGGGCGCCGTCTCCTGCTGCGAGTCCCCGATCCTCGTGCGGATGCACAGCGAGTGCCTGACCGGCGACGCGCTGCACAGTGCTAAGTGCGATTGCGGACCGCAGTTGGCCTACGCCATGAAGCAGGTCGCCGAAGCGGGCCGCGGTGTCGTCGTCTATATGCGTCAAGAAGGGCGGGGCATCGGGTTGTTGAACAAGCTGCGGGCTTACAAATTGCAGCAGGACGAGGGGCTCGACACCGTCGAAGCGAATCAGCGCCTCGGCTTCGCCCCGGACCTGCGCCACTTCGGCATCGGCGCCCAAATCCTGCACGACTTGGGCGACCGGCACATCCGCCTGCTGACGAACAACCCGCGGAAGGTCATCGGTCTCGACGGCTACGGGCTGAAAATCGTGGAGCGCGTGCCGATCGTCATGGTGCCGGGGGAACACAACCGCGGCTATTTGAACACGAAGAAAGCGAAGCTCGGCCACTTGCTGCCGGAATGACCACGGCGATGCGCCCGATTCTAAAACTGCACGGCGAAGACGAGGGTGGCGATGGGCACCGGCCACCAATCTCCCAAATTGCCGCGACTGCGGGCGTGGATTACCGACGCGCCCAGGCGGAAACCGAGGTCGGTGACCAAACGGTTCGTGAACCGATGCTGCCAGATCACTTCGAGGTCGCCGCCGAAGCCGAAGGAGATTTCGCGGAGCGGAATGACCGTCGCGCTCACGCTCGGCCGCACGGCGATAGTATTCGCCCGACCTTCGTACAAGTGGAGGTCGTAACGCAGGGCCGTCGACGCGTACGGGACGATCCACCAAACGCCGACGCCGAATTCGGCCCAGAATCGGGACTCGAACAAACGGGCTCCCACGCGCAGACCCGTCGGTAAGCCGACATCGAGCGAGACTCGCAAGGATTCTTCGACCGGGGCTTTCGGCAATTCGACCAAGACCGGCACCGCATCGAGCAGCGGGTCATTCGCCGGTCGCGCCGGCGGCGGTTCGGCCACCGCCGAAATCGCACCGGCACAAAGTGCCAAGATCCCGAAGAGCGAGCGCATCGCGAGACCTCAACGCGGGGCGGGGGTGTTCAATTTGGCCTTCGGTTCCAGCGGGCCGACGAACTCCTCCGGCGGGGTCGCATCTTCTTTTTTCAAGTTGTCTTTGATGAGTTGGCCGCCTTGTCCGACCTTCTTCTCGATATCCGTTTCCGCCTTTTTGAGGTCGACTTCGACGCTGATGTTTTGTTTGCCGTCTTTGCCCGGCGAGAAGGCGAGTTTGTACCAACCGAGGTACCAGCCCACGCCGACGAATGCGACGACGACCAACCCGACGAACGCGAGGAAATTCCGCATGACACCACCCTCCGACGAGAAACGACCGACTGGACTCTGAAGGAGGAATGATGCCGCGCGGGGGAAATTGCGCCTATCCCAGTATTTGCGCAGGGTGTAGCAACCATTCTTGACGTTTGTTGGAAACGGGTGCTGTTCGGAGGCGACACTCGGCGCGATGCCGGTGCGCCTCGAAAACAGCTCGGGACATTCTTCCAACAGAGTGTGTGACACCCCACCTTGGAAGAATCTGGAAGAATTGGAACAATCGGAGCCGAAATGGTC
>JAYVTJ010000903.1:0-3330 GCA_043774415.1 Fimbriiglobus sp.
CTCCGGGCCGGTGCACCTGCCCTGGATCACCGGCGCGTCGAACGGGATCAGTGGCACCGCGGTCAAGCCCTGCGGCGGGTCGGACGGATGAGCCGTCGCGTGCTCGGCCTCCCAGTCGAGCTTCACCGGCGCCGGTGTCACCATCGGCATCGTCCAATCGAGACGCGGCGCCGGCGGCCGAGTCGCGGGGTTGCTCGCCGGCCCGACACTCCAATCGAGCCGCACGGGGACGATCGCGGACACCGGCTCGGGGTCGGGCATCGACCAATCGAGCGTCGCGGCGGACTTGGGCGCGGCCGCTGACACCGGGGTGGCGAGCAGGAAGAGCAGGATTGCTCCAACAACTGCGGCCCGGATTGTTAGAGCAGCCGTCGCCGGTTTCGAGAATCGCATGGTCAGGTCTCCGAAGGTGAATCGAGAAACCGCCGGCGGATGTGCCGGCGGTGGGAGTGCTGCAAGCGGGATGCTGCTCAGGCCGCGACCGGGTTCGCCGGCGCCTCCTTGGCGGCGAAGAGCGAGAAGATCGTCAGCACCAGGTCGAGGATCTGCCCGGCGTGATCGAGCAGCCACTGGACGATTCCGCCGACTGCGGGCGCGGCGATCATGGCTGCGGGCCAGAGTCGTGCGATCTGCTCATCCGAGTAGCCGAGCTCGCCGAGGTGGGCTTGCACGCGGCGGGTGAGCATTTTGGCGAGTGGGCGGTTCATGGTGTCAGCCTCGTGTCAGCGGCAGTACGAAAACTGCGTAAATTATTCCATTTCCTATATCTGGTGATCGCATCGCCTGATATTTCAGCCATGCGGAGTGAAATACCGGATTTCCGGAATTCCGGAATTTGTCGTTTCACCAAGCCAAGCTGTGCCGTTTCGCCGCGCGGAACTCTTCCGGGTCAAAGGGCCAGGGCTCGGCGGGGTGGCGGCCGATGTGGCGCGGCACCACCATGGGATAGCCTGCGGCGAGATGGCGTTCGACTGCGGCCCAGTCGGGTCCGGCCGGCTTGGCGAGCGTGAACCAGTCGAGGTCGCGCGCGGGGAATCCGGCAACGTCCGCCAGCGAGAAGCTATCTCCCTGCTTCACCATCTTGTCCACGATGAACGAGTCCACCCAGAAGCCGGCCACGGGCGCATCCTTCGGCCACACCGGCCCGCTGTGCGCCGTGTCGCCCCAGTTGTTCAAGCAGAACGCGCCGGGCCGATCTCCGCCGCGCACGCCGACGAAGCTCATGCAGTGCGGCCACGTGCCGCGCGCTTTGCAGAAGCCCTGTGCATCTCGAGTGCCCGGGGAGCCGTTCGGATTCTCGAAGCCGACGTCGGAGCACACGGCGATCGGGTAGCCCTGTGAGATGGATCGTTGGACGTCGCTCCACGAATTGACGATCGCGGTCGCTTTGATCGGATGCTCGGCAGCCGCGCGCTTCACAGCGTCGGGTACACCGGAGTTGCCCCACACGCGAGCGCGGCGCGGCGAGAACTGGGTGAGGTCGTCGGGCCCGTACGCTTCCATGGCCGCCACACCTTCACTCCGCACCGCCTCTCGCGCCCACGCGCCGAGCGACCCGTCGCCGCGGATCTGCCCGCCGCCGATGTCCACGCGGCTCATGCCGTAGATCGCCTCGGCCGAGAGCGGCTTCCAAGTTCCGCCCTTCGTGACGACTTGCACGGCGAGGCACACGTCCCCCGCTTGCTTCCATCCGCAGCCCACGCAGCAGCCGACGTCCTGCTGATTGATGTTCGGGTACCACGGCGGGGGACGCGCGGCCGCTTTGCGTACGGCTTCCCAGAGGAAGGTATCGGGCACGTCGCCGAGCGCGATCTTGCCGGCGGGAGTCGATTTGAATTCGGTCGGCGGGAGCCGCTTGAAACTCGCCGCGCGGCCGTCGGTGTCGTTGACCCACCCGAAGGAGTGCTGCGGTACCAGTGGGGGCGTGTCGCCGGTGAAAGCCTTCGCGGCCGGCGAAGGCGGCAAGTCGTTCTGCGCGATGACGATTTCCGGCGTCGGCGGCGCCGGCACGCCGAGCTTGATCGCGACGAACGAGATCACCATCGAGAGGAAGGTGAACAGGATCGTATTGAGCAGGTGGCGCGCGCCGGGCGTCAGGCCATCGAACCAGGCGGAGAAGCGGGTGAGCATCGTCGTGGACTCCTGAATGTTGAACAATGTCTATGTCCCGGGCACTATTGGCCCGGATTCGGATTTTTGCCACCTGGTGTTTTCAACATTGTTACCCGTCACTTCACCGCCGCCAGCGCCGCACTCAGCCGCAGGAACAACGCCTTCGCCTTCGCGCGGCCCGCATCATCGAGCGGGGCATCGGTCGTGAACACGCTCGCCAGTTCCGCCGCGACGAGCTTCCGCAGTTCGGCGAGACCCAAGACGGCGAACTCGAGTGCGAGCTTCTTGAACACAGCGACCAGCTCGCCAACCGTCGTCGTCGCCGGCGAATCGGGAGCCGCTGCGACCTTCGCGTAGAGCTTCACGAGCGCATCGAGATCCTTCTTCTTCGCGGCCGCATCGCGGGTGTCCGCAGCGAACGCGGCCGCGAACTTGCCGACGAGCGGATCGACCGGCGTCGGAGTGGGCGTCGGCTCCGGCGGAACTGGGCCGGGCGGCTTCGGCGGAGTCGGAGCGGGCGCATCCCCCACGACGACGACGACCCGCATCGGTTCACCGGCCGGCGGCACCACGAGCACGCGATACCGGCCTTTGGCGGGAGCGGCGAACGTCGCGCTTTTGCCGTCGCTCGCGGGCACGAGATCGGCCCCGTCGTCGATGAGCAGCCACGCGGATTTCTCGGGTGCGGTGAGGATCGTGGTGGGCCGCGCATCGGCGGCGATCTCCGCCCAGGGCGGCACGGCGGGGCGATCGGCTTTTCCCACGGGGGTGGCAGCACCGGGGAGCATGGCGAGGGCGGCGAGAAGTAGCGTGGTCAGCACGGGGGATCTCCGGTCGGACTGGCGGGTACGCCGTCAGTATTCCGGGAAAGTGGACCGGGAGAAGTGGGGAAACAGCTGATCGGGAAGTAGTGTGCTACGGGTAGCACACTACTTCGGAGGGCGGGGCCGAGCGAGTCTCAGAACCTCACAACGGCCTGACACTTCGCCGGTGTCTCGATCCGTGCCGGATCGAACCGCTCGGCGATCGCCCGTCGGACGCCGGGGCACATGTGCCAGTCGAAATCGTCGAGGACGATGATCCCCCCGGACACCATGCGCGGCGCGAAATAATCGAGGCCCGCGGCCGTCGACTGGTAGGTATCGGCGTCCAGGTGGATCATCCGGAAGCGGGTCGCATCGTCCGGCGCCGTGGCCGGGAACGCGCCGACCCGGTAGA
>JAYVTJ010000904.1:0-2982 GCA_043774415.1 Fimbriiglobus sp.
TGCTGACGGTGCTGCTCGACAAGACTTCGGCGAGCACCGGCTACGAACTGAGCCCGCGCATCAACGTGAACACGGCCCCGCGCGAGGTGCTCCTGGCGCTGCCGGGACTCGCCGACGCGGACGTCGATACGATGATCGCGACCCGGAGCAGCCTGACCCCGACCGACCCGGCGACCCTCTCGGCCGCTTGGATCGTCACGCAGGCCAAGCTCCCGGCCGATAAGTTCAAGAACGTCGAAAAATACATCGGCGGCCGGACGTTCACGTACCGAATCCACTCGGTGGGCTACTTCGCCAAAGAGGGGGGGCCGGTCTCCCGCGTCGAGGCGGTCGTCGATACGGCGCTGGGCATCCCGCGCATCCTGTATTATCGGGATCTCACGGATCTCGGGCGCGGGTTCACGAACGCCCAACTGCCGCGGTGAGAGGTTAGTTAGCCCGACGCGCCAGCGAGGGCGGCGAACCGGGTGTTGGACGACGCTACGAAACGGTGTTCCCCGGATTGTGGCCCTCGCTCGCGCGTCGGGCTAACGCAATCGGGACGAACGGGTCACTCGGAGGATCGCTTTGTCACGCTTTTTGGCCATCGATGCCGACGCCGGGGGGCTGTTCGCCGCCGCGGCGTCCGTGCGCGGCGCCGTGCAGATCGAAGAGGTCTTCGGCTCGCTCGACGAAGCGCCGGCGTCCCTCTCGGCCGCGAACGCCGACGCCCTCGGCACGCGCCTGAAGGCCCTCCTCAAAGAGGCGGACGTCGCGCCGGCGCCGGTGCTGCTCTGCTTTGGCCGCGACCGCGTCATCATCAAAGAGGTGAAGTATCCGCCGGTGGCGCCGGGCGAGGAAGCTGCCGTCGACCGCTTCCAAGCGCTCAAGGATCTCGCCGATTCCGGCGGCGATGTGGTGATGGACTACTTCCCCGCGCCGGCGATCCCCGGCGAGGTGCAACGCCGGGCCACAGTCGTCTTCGTCCGCAAGGAACTCTACGCGGCCGCCGAGCGCTTCTGCGAATCCGCCGGCCTCCGGCTCGCGGCCGTGACGGCCCGCCCCTTCGCGAGTCTCGCGGCCGTGCGCCGCGCCATCGCTGCGGGCGCACTGCCGGCCCCCGAAGATCCGCTCGCGCCGGTCGCCGTGCTCAGCCTCTGGGGCAGCGGCGGCGAGTTCGCCGTCGGCGCCGGGCCGCACGCGCTCTTCTCGCGGACCGTCTCGCCGATGGCGCTGGGGGGCGAAGCGGCCCTGATCGGCGAAGTGAAGCGCAGCCTCGCGGCGTTCAACAGCTCGTTCGGAATCAAGCCCGTCGCGGCGCTCTACCTCGCCGAGGGGGACGCCGCCGGGGCGAGCAGGATCGGCCGCTTGCAGGCGGCCCTGCCGATCCCCGTCCACGCGTTCGATCCGCTCGCGGGGTCGAAGGTCGGCGGCCACATCCTGCCGGAACTGCACGGTCGCTTCCTCGGCGCCGTCGGATTGCTCGCCGCGAAGACGACCGGCGAGAGCCTCGGCATCAACTTCCAGGCGCCGCGGGCGCCGCGGGCCGCGCCGAACCGCCGCCGCCGGAGCCTGATCCTCGGGGGAACGCTCGCCGCCGTGCTTCTGCTCGCGGCCGGGGCATTCCTGACGCTCCAACTGTGGCAGCTCGAGAAGAAGGGGGTCGAACTCGCCGCCGAGAAGGCCGACCTCGAAGAGCGGACGAAGCTTCAGGAACTCGAGAACAAGCGCGTCGCCGCGGCCGAGCAGTTCGTGAAGCGCGAAGTGCCGTGGATCGACATCTACTACGACCTCAACGACCAGTTTCCGACAATCGAGAAGCTCCGCCTCCAGGAGTTCGACGGCACCATGATCCCGCCGCCGATCGCCAAGCCGGGCCAGCCGGCGCAGAAGCCGGTCGCCGTGCCGGGCGCGAAGCCCGGCGCCAAACCCGCCGAGGCCGCGGTGGCGAAAGTGCGGCTGCTGATCCTCGGCGAAGATGCGACGCAGCCCGAGAAGCTGAAGGACACGCTGAACAAGGAGCCGGGCTACGGCAACGCCAAGCTCTCGACCGGCGGCCTCGCGGGCGGCGGCGCCTCGAAGGTGCAGCAGTTCACGATCAACGCCGACCTCTTCCCGAAGAAGCCGGATGACTACGTCCGCAAGATCACGCCGGCGAAGCTCGCGGCCCCCTTCGAACCGAAGCCCGACGTCCCGCTGATCGATCCGTTCGACCTCTCGGGAGGGGGCCAGTAACCATGTCCAGCCGCGAACGAATTCTGGCGTGGGTCTTGGGGCTGGCGCTCGCCGGCGGGCTGCTCTACGTCTCCGTCGCCATGCTCATCTTCCCGCTGCTCGACCAGAGCAAATCGAACCGCACACTCGTGGCCGAGAACGCCGAACTCGAGAGCAACTACGACGCGCGGCAGGCGCAGAACAAGCGCGTGATGGCGACGATCCTGCCGCGCAGCCTCCCGGCCGACCTCGATCTCGGCAAGCGCGAGTACGAATCGGCCCTCGGCCGGTTGCTCACCGAATCCAAAGTGCCCGCGGGGTTCACGCTCCGCGAGAAGACGGCCGACGGCAAGGGCATCCCCGAACTCGCGAAGAACCGCCCGGCGTACACGAAGATCGCCTTCACGATCACGATGACCAAGGTCGATATCGGCACGCTCATGGCCTTCCTCAAGCGGTACTACGACCTCAACCTGCTCCATCAGATCACGACCTTCACGATCAAGCGCGACGACACTTCGTCCATCGCGCAGGACAAGCGTCCGGCGAAGGACCGCACCGATTTGAACGTCACCCTCGTGACCGAAGCGATCATGCTCGACGGTGCCCCGTCGCGCAAGACGCTCCTGTCCGCTCCGATCTCCGGAGGCTCCGTGCTCGGCGGCGCGGGACTCTACACAATGGAAAACTCCACCGCGCAAATCGGCCGGGGAATCGCTCCGTATTCCCTCGTGCAGATCCTCGCCACGTCCGCGCGAGATTACGCCCTGGTGACGGCCCGCGACGTTC
>JAYVTJ010000905.1:0-1651 GCA_043774415.1 Fimbriiglobus sp.
GAAGGACGGAGAGTTGACCTTCTCCGCCGTGCGGGAGTTCATGGATAACAAGATCCCAATCGACTACAAACTGAAGATCGACGGGGACAAGTTCAAAGGGAAAGCCGCGTCGGAGTTCGGGGGCAAGAAGCAGGAGTTCGACATCGAAGGGAAGCGCGAGAAGAAGGACAAGTAGCGGGTGGGCGGTCGACCGACTCTCCCATTTCCACCCCTCACACCACCACTTTGTTCCGGCCGGTGCGCTTCGCTTCGTAGAGCTTCTCGTCCGCTTCGCGGATCAGCTCCTCCGGGCTGCGCATCGCCTGCGTGCTCACCGCGATGCCGATGCTCACCGTGACGGGGATGCGCAGGCTCTGGTAGAGAAACGGGTGCTGCTCCACCGAGCGGCGGAGTCGTTCGCAGGCTTTCGCGGCGTCGGCGGCGGTCGTCTCGGGGAGCACCATCGCGAACTCTTCGCCGCCGTAGCGCGCCAGGAGTTCGTCCTTCCGCACGACGGCCTTGAGCATGCCCGTGAGTTCGCGCAGCGCCAGATCCCCGGCGAGGTGGCCGCTGCGGTCGTTGATCTGCTTGAAGTGATCGATGTCGAACATCGCGAGAGCGAGCGGCCGATCGAAGCGCTGGGCGCGGGCGAGTTCGCGGTCCAGAAACTCCATGAGGTAGCGGCGGTTGTGGGCGCCCGTCAGGGCGTCCTGCACCGTCAGCCGGTAGATCTCCTCGTGGTACTCGGCTTCGAGGTTGCCGCCTTCGAGGAAGCGGTAGATGCAGTTGCCGATGCGGAGGTAGTCGCCGTCGTCGAGCTTGCCTTCGCGCTTCAGGATGTTGTTGATGAACGTGCCGTTGGTGCTGCCGAGATCGACGGCGTAGTAGCCGTCGTCGCGGAACTCGACACGGGCATGGTTGCGCGACACCGAGCCGTCGCTGTTGCGGATCTGGCACTCGTCGGTCCGGCCGATCAGCGCGTCGTCGGCCTTCAGCACGTACCGCGCGCCCATCTGCGGCCCGGTGGGGTAGATGAAGACGAGGCAGGCATCGGTGGCCGGGGCCTTGAAGCTCAGCGCCTTCGCCGTCTTGGAAGTCTCGTGCGGGTCGGTCGTCATGGCGCATCCGGGCGTGGCGATACTCATCCAGACCGATTCGTAGCACCCGAGCCGCCGCGCCGCGTGCGGAATTGCCGACGGCGCTGTCATTCGTGACACCCCCGCGGAAGAATTTAGGGCGGGGGCGGAATTCGACCCTCAGACGAAGCGTTCCGTAGCGGAAGTCGCCAGACTTCCAATGCCCCTTCGTCATTCGATAGCGTCGGAACTCTGGCGAGTTCCACTACAATCCCCCGCATCTCCCCTTCGCGTGCCCGGTGAATCATGGCCCGTCTCCTCGCACTCCTCACTCTGGTGCTCGCATCCGGTGGCGCCCTCGCCGCCGAGCCTGCGAAGCTCGGTATCCTGTTCCTCGGCGGCACCGCCGGGCACGCGCCGAAGGATCGCTTCAACCAGCTCGAACCGGTGCTGCTGAAGCGCGGCATCGCGCTGATCTACACCGACAAACTCGACGACCTCACCCTCGCGAACTTGAACAAGTACGACGGCCTGATGATCTACGCCAATCAGCCGAAGGGGACGGCCGAGCAGGTGAAGGCGATCCTCGATTACGT
>JAYVTJ010000906.1:0-6514 GCA_043774415.1 Fimbriiglobus sp.
GGCGCAAGATCTGGTCGACTATCAGCCCGGAGGTGGCGAAAATGTCTATCAGGTAGCACAACGGGTCATCGTTCGAGGAATTGGTGCTGCGGCACGGGCCGATGGTGCTCGGCGTCTGCCTGCGCGTGCTCCGGCACCGGCAGGACGCCGAGGACGCCTTCCAGGCCACGTTCCTCGTGCTGGCCCGGAAGGCCGGGTCGGTCTCACCCCGCGACGCGGTGGGCAACTGGTTGCACGGCGTCGCCCTCCAAACGGCAGTCCGTACGCGGGCGATCACCATGAAGCGGAGAAGTCGCGAGACGGTCGTTTCGTCGGTGCACGAGACGGCGGCCCGGGAGGCCGGGTGGGACGATGTGGCGGTGGTGCTGGACGAGGAGTTAAGCCGTCTACCGAGCCACTACCGGGCGGTTCTCTTGCTCTGCGACGTGGAGGGCAGAACGCGGGCGGACGCGGCCCGCCACCTGGGTTGTCCCGAGGGCTCCGTGTCGAGCCGGTTGAGCCGGGCGCGGGCGATGCTGGCGGTGCGGCTGACTAGGCGTGGCGTAACGCTGCCGGCGGCGGCCGTGGCCCTGCTAGTGGACCAGAACGCGACCGCGGCCGGGGTGCCGGCGGCGCTCGTGACATCAACTGTTGAGGCGATCGGATCGCTGGCCGCCGGATCGGTGCTGGGGAGCGGGGTTTCGCCTGAAGTTACAACTCTCATAGAAGGGGTACTGAAGACCATGTTACTCAAGAAGATCATGGCCACGACGATAGTCGTCCTGGCGCTGGGCGTGGCGGCGATCACCGGCGTCAGCCTGGCCATCGGGCAAGTTGCCGCGAAGCCTGCCGGAAACGAGAAGCCGGTGGTCGAGAAGAAACCGCTAGAACGGCCCGAAGTGATGGCCCCCGAACTCACGACCGCCCGTCTCCTGACTGCCGCAACCTATTCGCGAGATGGGAAATGGCTCGCGGTCTCGCACCAAGACACCAAAACGGTAACGCTCTACGACACAAGCACGTGGGGGAAATTACGAACGCTTGAAGGCCTGGGCGGTATTTCGCATCAAGTGATCTTTTCGGCTGACAGCAGCAAGGTCTACGCTTCATGCAGAGACGGCGCGATTTATTCCTGGGAATCCAAATCCGGTAAGCCCGGTCCAACGCTCGATGCCAAGGCCGGAATGTGTTATGGCCTGACCCTGTCGCCGGACGGCAAACTCCTTGCCAGCGGCCACCACGATCAAGACCAGGTCAAGTCCGCGATCTCCCTCTGGGATACGGCTACTGGGAAGCAAACACGCACGATCGCTTCCGACGAGTTTGTTTTACCCAACACGATTGTCTTCACGCCGAACGGAAAAGCGATCGCAGGCGGGTATCATGCTAGTCACAAGAAGGATCCTGACGTGACGGGGTTTCACGGTGTCATCGAATGGGATGTGAACACGGGCAAAGAGACCACACGGTACGAGACGCCTCGCATCACCAACGGGGCATTGCCGGTCGCTCACGCACTCGCCTATACGCCGGATGGGAACTGGCTGATTATCGGCGGAGGCGAAGCGGAGCAGAATGCACCGGACAAGAGCACGTTGTACGGATACCTTTGGCTGTTCGATCGTAAGACGGCAAAGTTGGAGAAGACCTTGTTGGCCGACCGGAACGATTATGTCCGGCAGCTAGCCATGTCGGCGGACGGCTCCCAATTGTATGTGCTGGCCAACTCGTTTCTGCCCCGTGCATTTCAAGCCCGGATTCAGGTAAAAGCGTTGAACGAATTTCAATGCTGGGATACCAAGTCATGGGAGCTGATATGGACGCATTGCGCTGAAAAGCCAATGAATCTGTCTGCCATCGCAGTATCCCCAAACGGATCGCGAATCGGCCTGGCCGCTTCTGATGGCTTCAAACTACTCGATGCCAAGACTGGCAAGCCGATTGACGGCACTATGCCAAAGGATGGGGCTGCCGGACAATTCCAGAATCCAGCGGACAAACCGATGGACAAACCGAAAGCTTCACCGAAACAAGAGCCTGGCAACGGGAAGCTGGAACTGGAGGTCAAAGAGCCTAAAGAGGCCCCGGCTGAAAAGCAAAAAGTCCTCACGCCCGAAGAAGCGATCAAGGTGGCTGGGGATAGCGAGCTGGAGAGGGAGTTCAACGCGAAAAAACCGCCCGTGGAATTCAAAGTCGAGTTCGTGACCAAGGCCATAATGGTCAAGGCTGTGCCGAAGGAGGGCGGTTCGGAGTGGGAAAAAGGGCACGGCCCAGATGATGTCGGTCTGCGTGCCAAGACCCCAGCGGACAGAAAGCAGGCCCGGTTCCTGGCAATTTTGACCGCCAATATGATCAGCCAACTCAACAAGGCGGGCATCAAGGACATCGAGAAACATTTCCAAGGCAGAACGATCCGTGTTACGGGACGGATTTCAAGGCAAGATTATCGTGGCTATGGAACTCCTCCAGAAGTCGAGATCGTGATCGCCGACCTGAGCCAGCTTGAAGTGGTGAAGTGAAGGAAAGCTCTGGAAGCTCGCAACATCGCAACCAGAGTCGATGGGGGACGGCGGGGACCGATGCGCTCGGGATGCCCGCGAAGCTGAGAGACTTCGCACCGGCAAAGTAGATCGACGAAAGCCCGGACCTCGCCGGGCTTCTCGCATTACCTACCCCATCTTGGCCGCCACCTTTGCCGCCGTCTTCAGATCGGTGCCCGCATACCTCGACGTGACCGCGCGGCTGCGGTGTCCCATCCAGACTCCCACTTCCCGCTCCGAGAACTGCCGCAGCGCCGCCACGGCCGCACCATGCCGAATCTGGTAAGGCGTGAACACCGGCACCACCGCGCGCTTGCAGGCTCGTTCGAGGGCATTGCCGAGGCTGTTGTGGTTGTACGGCCGGCGGCGCTTCGAGAGGAACAGGAACCGCGCCGGAGAAAAAGACCCGGAACGACCGAAGGCCGGCATCGCGGTAGCGGGCTTTTGTGAGCATCGGGTATCCTCAGAATGACGCTACAAAGTCTGTCTGATTGCTCGACCGTTCCCGGTGAGTCAGAGATCAGGATTCGCTTTGAAAGGATCCGCGATCGGGCGGGGGTCATCCGACCGCCCCGATCAGTGCCCTGATCGCGGCCTTGATCGGTTCCGGTAGAGTCGGCCATGCGGTCACGAGCGCGGCAAGTTCGGCGTCGGGGATCCCCCGTTCGCTTGTTTCTGTCACTGCTCCCGGCACTGCACCCGGAATCGCGGTTTGACGCAAGTCCTATTCGGAATGAGTACTTGCAATGCGTAGGCACCAGACTGTCGCTCCGGAGGTTGCGGGTTCGACCCCCGTCGACATCGCAGATTCCGATCGCGGAAACTGCTGACAGATGGCGGCGTGGCGGTAAGCGGTCGCGGGCTGTCGGCCCCGGTCATCGGCTTCACGGCGACCGCGGCGGACATCACGGTGCGAGTCGATTGCGACGCGCACCCGGAGTACTGGCTGACGGCCCGGTTCACGAAGGGGCAGATGGTCGCGTTGCTCGCGGAGATCGAGTCGGAGGCCGATCATCGGCGACCGCCGGCCGCCCTCGAAGCTTGCTGCCCGACTCCCCGAGCGCCACGGTGTTGAGACGCACGACGTGAGCCACGCCATCAGAGCGCGCAGGCGTGGCATATGCGCGGCGACTGACCTCGACCTCCCTCTCCTTGGTACGCGCATGCATTTCTTGCGTCGCTCAGCGACGGTTGAACACCAGCTGAGCAGGTCGCCGATCCCGCATATGGCCTTGGGTATCGAAGAAGGCTTGCTCATGCCTTTCATCGCTTTGGTCGCTTTCGTCGCACCCCCCGACGGGTCTCATCGCGTTTTTCTTTCATCACTCGCTCGTCACCCGGTGACAGTGTGTCGCAGTCGTCTTCATCCTGTCCCGCCACCGGTGTGGCCGGCGCCGGGTGCAGACGTGTTCACCAACACTATCACGGCGGCGCGGATGGCAGGAGGCAGCAAAGTCCACAGTTCGACAATGCGGGCGAGGTCGGGGTTCGGCGTGAAGGTGGGAGTCGGCTTCGCGGTGCTGCTGCTCTCACTGCTGCTCCCGCCGGTGGTGGGTGGCGGATTTCCCCCAATATTGCAACTCGAAGTGTAGCGAAGCTCAGACGGAACTAACCACAGCGGCACAGAGAACGGCACGAGAAGAACACTCTGTGCTCTGGTGTTTTCTGTGCCTCTGAGCCTCTGGGGTTAGCTCCGACCTCTTGTCCTAAACGTTATCGGGACGCTGCAGACTTGGCTCCGCTGCGCAGAGCCGGATCGAGGTCGAAGCGGTCGAGGTTCATCACCTTGTTCCATGCTGCGACGAAATCCCTCACGAATTTCTCCTTCGAGTCGTCGCCGGCATAAACCTCCGCGATGGCTCGGAGTTGCGAGTTCGAGCCGAACACGAGGTCGGCGGAACTGGCGGTCCACTTCATCTTGCCCGTCTTCGAGTCGCGCCCGTCGTAGAAGTGCTCGCACACCGTGGACTTTTTCCACTCGGTATTCATGTCGAGCAGGTTCACGAAGAAGTCATTCGTCAGCGCCTCGGGATTCTTGGTGAAGACGCCGAGTTGGATGCCCCCGGTGTTGGCGTTCAGAACCCGCATCCCGCCGATGAGGACCGTCATCTCCGGGGCCGTGAGCGTGAGCAAGTTCGCGCGGTCGATCAGCAGTGCCTCGGCCGGCTTCGTCAGCTCGCGGCTGAAGTGGTTGCGGAAAGCGTCCGACGTCGGCTCCAGAACGGCAAACGACTCGACGTCGGTCTGCTCCTGCGACGCATCTGTGCGGCCCGGCGTGAATGGAACCGACACTTCGTACCCGGCCTTCTTCGCCGCTTGCTCGACGGCTGCGCACCCGCCGAGAACGATCACGTCCGCGAGTGACACCTGCTTCCCGCCGGCTTGGGCCTTGTTGAAGTCGGTCTGCACCTTCTCCAAAATCGCCAGCACCTTCGCGAGTTCGTCAGGCTGGTTGACCTTCCAGTCCTTCTGCGGGGCGAGGCGGATGCGCGCCCCGTTGGCACCGCCGCGCTTGTCGGTACCGCGGTACGTCGAGGCCGACGCCCACGCGGTCACGACCAGTTGCGACGCGGACAGGCCCGACTCGAGGATCTTGCCCTTGAGGGCCGCGACGTCCGCCTTGTCGATCGGCTTGTGATCGATCTTCGGCACGGGGTCCTGCCACAGCTGCGGCGGGGCGACCTCCGTCCCCAGCAGGCGCGATACCGGCCCCATGTCGCGGTGCGTGAGCTTGTACCACGCCTTCGAGAACGCCGCGTCGAACTCCTTCGGGTTCTCGTGGAACCGCTTCGAGATCTTCGCGTAGGCCGGATCCGTCTTGAGGGCAATGTCGGTGGTGAACATCATCGGGGCGTGAGTTTTCTTCGGGTCGTGCGCGTCCGGCACGGTCCCCTTCGCCTGTTCGTCCTTGGGGGTCCACTGGTGCGCGCCACCCGGGCCTTTGGTCAGAACCCACTCGTGCTTGAACAGGTTGTCGAAGTACCCGGAGGACCACTTCGCCGGGGTGGACGTCCACGCGCCCTCCAGGCCGCTGGTGATGGTGTCGGCGCCCTTGCCCTTCCCGAACAGTTGCTTCCAGCCGAGGCCCTGCTCTTCGAGGCCGGCGCGCTCCGGTTCGGGGCCGACGGTCTTCTCTGGATTCGTCGCGCCGTGGGCCTTCCCGAGCGTGTGGCCACCGGCGATGAGGGCGACCGTCTCCTCGTCGTTCATCGCCATACGGCCGAACGTGGTGCGGATGTCCTTCGCCGCGGCGAGCGGGTCCGGCTTGCCGTTCGGGCCTTCCGGATTGACGTAGATCAGGCCCATCTGGGTCGCGCCGAGCGGCTGCTCGAGTTTGCGGTCGCCGCTGTGGCGCTTGTCGTCGAGCCACTTGGTTTCCGGGCCCCAGTAGATGTCCGCATCGGGCTCCCAGGTGTCCACGCGCCCGCCGGCGAAGCCGAACGTCTTGAACCCCGAGGACTCGAGAGCGCAGTTGCCGGCGAGGACCATCAGGTCGGCCCACGAGATCTTCTGGCCGTACTTCTGCTTGATCGGCCAGAGTAACCGGCGGGCCTTGTCCAAGTTCGCGTTGTCGGGCCAACTGCCGACGGGCGCGAGGCGGATGATGCCCGAAGCCGCGCCGCCGCGACCGTCGGTGACGCGGTACGTCCCCGCGCTGTGCCACGCCAGCCGGATGAACAGCCCGGCGTAGGTGCCGTAGTCGGCCGGCCACCACTCCTGCGAGGTCGTCATCAGCTTCGCGAGGTCCTTCTTCACGGCCTCCAAGTCTAGCTTCTTGAACTCCTTGGCGTAGTCGAAGTCCTCGCCCAGCGGGTTGCCCTTGGGCGAGTGTTTGTGGAGGACGTCCAAGTTCAACTGGTTCGGCCACCAGTTGCTGTTCCGGTACGCGGCCCCGGCCGGCATCGGCTTCGGCTCTCCGGTCGTCGTCGGCCCGGACGGCGTAGCCGGCTGAGCCCCGGCCGGTGTGCCGAAGCCCAGCGGGCACTTGGCGACGG
>JAYVTJ010000907.1:0-5296 GCA_043774415.1 Fimbriiglobus sp.
CTTCCCGAGCGGTGGGCGTGAGCCCTCCGAGATTTCAGTGATCTCGGAAATCGGCTTTCACGGAGGGCTTACGCACACCGCTCGGGATGTCGATTCAACATTTCGGCTTGTACCGCACGACGATGACAATGCCGTCGAATGCTATGGTTTGAAGCTCGCTTCTCATCCATTCCTGAACATGCTCGACCTTGCCGCCACCCGATCCGGCTCCGATGAGGGGCAATGCAATCGAGCGGTATTCCTTCGCTTTCGCAATTGTCATCGCACTACGGACCGATTTTCGCACCGACCACTCCGACGACATCCAAAGCAAACTGATCCCAGCGACGTGAATGATCGATTTGAAAGGAAGTTTTCCCGCCGATGTTTCGACTGCTCCCCCGAGTGGAATCAGTCCTTTGCGGCTCACTTCGCGAAAGGGCTGCCTTCCGCCCCGACGCTTGATGGCCTTCGATACGCCTTGTGGAAGCAGGAGCCACCACGGGATCAAATTGCGGTTCCACGCATTGACGATGACCTCGACATCTTGGTCGAGCAAGTCGCCTTCGACGATTCGGAGATCCATGGAATTGCTCCTCACACCGCCCGGAACACCCCTACCGCGCCGATGCCGCTGCCGACGGCCAACTGCTTGTCGTCCCGGCTCCACGTCAGCGCGCTGATCTCCGTTCCTTCGAAGGTGGCTCCGCCGACGAGCGGAGTCCGGTTCGCCGGTTGCCACAGGCACACGCGACCATTCGTGTCACCAGAAGCGAGTAGCGTGCCGCGGCGCTGCCACATCACGGCGCTGACAGTGCCAGACTGGGCCGGCATCATGTTCGGGGTGCTCCCCTCCGGTCCGGTGCCGCTGCAATCCCAGATGCAGACGGCGTTGCCGCCGCCGGTGGCGAGATACCGCGAGCGGAAGTCCCAGCTCAACTCGCGGATCTTGCTCGGATAGCCGGACATGTTCAACTCTTGCGAATCGTGCGCGTACCAGAAGTGGACGCTCGCATCCTGGTTGCCGTGGGCCAGCATCTTGCCGTCGGGCGACCACGCCAGCTTCAGCGGCGAGCCGCGCCATTCGTAGTGCTCATCCGCCTCGGATTTCGTCGGGTCGTAATGGAAGACGCCGCCGTAGACACCGACGCTCAATCGACCGGCACCCGGTTCCCACGCGAGATCGGCCACCGTGCTGGCGTGCTCGGCATATTCTTGTACCAGCTTGCCGCTCGGCCAATCCCAAACGCGGACCTTCTTCCCGGCCGCCGTTGCCAGCAGCGAGCCATCGCGGTTCCATGCCACACGCTCGACCCAAGCCGCGCCGCCGTCGAGTTCGAGCGATTGTTCGCCGGTCTCCAGATTCCAGACGCGGGCTTTGCCGTCCTGACCGCAGGTCGCCAGCGTCGGCGAATTCGGATGGCACTCAACGGCTGCCGTGCCATGTGCGTGACCCTTCAGCGCGTGCTTCAATCGACCCGTGGCGGCATCGAAAACGTTGACCGGCCCGGCAATACTGGCGGCTGCGAGGAGCGCACCGTCGGCCGAGTGGTCGAGGCCGATGACGTAATCGGCGAGGGTCGCCTGCCAGGCGGGGGCGAGGCTGTTCGCGGGCTTCTTGGACTTGCCGAGCATTGCGAGTCATCCGGTGCGGGGTGCCGTGCGGATGATTTTACGACAAGAGCGACATCAGAAATCGGATGTTAGAAATCAGTCTGGACGACTCACTTCGCGATGATCGGCTTCAGCGTCGCCGCGGGCGGAACGACCGTCGGCGGGGGCAGTTCATCGCCGAACGCGGGCGAACGCGGAACAATTCCCGGAAGCGGAGTCACGTTGGCATCGCGGTCCGCTTCGTACTCGCGGCCGTCGGTCAGTGTGAAGCGCACCACCACGCGGATCCGCGTCGTCGTCGGCGCTCGGTCCCACTGGAGCGGCACCGTGTAACCGCCGCCGAGGAGGCCCGACTTCCACGTCTTCTTGAGCTGATCGCCCGTCACTTCCCACTTGCCGATGGGCGTTTTCAGACCTTCCTTCGTGATCTCGAATGCGGTCACGGTGGCCCGGCCCGGCACCTTCACGGCCGTGCCGTCTTCGTCCTTCGGCACCATCACCACTTGCAGTCCTTCATCACCGGGAAGTCCGTCGTCGTCGCGGCCGCCGGTGCCGTTGCCGAGTTGGAAGTCGCGGATGGTGAACGGACTCGAACCCGCAAGGTGCGGCACTCCGCCGGGTGGACAGTATGGTTGCCCGTAACCCGGCCCCTGTCGCTGATAGACATCGGTGAGCAAGCGGAGTTGCTGGAGTTCGGCGCGGGCTTCGAGCAGTTCGCGCTCGCGCGTCCGCAATTCGGCTTCGAGGAGGTCGGGCTTTACCTGCTTGCCGACGAGCGACTTGCAGCCGGACGCGGAACAGACGAGGATCGACAAGTTGGCCGCGAAACGGAGTCGAGCGCGCCAACCGCGATTCGCGGATTGCGATCCGCAAGTCTCCGGTGGCGCGCTCGACTCCGTCTCGCGGCTAAGCATTTCCACTCCGTCGACCGTCGGATCAGCCCTCCGACTTGCGGGCCATTCCTTCCGGCATCTTTTCGAGGACCGAGTCGATCAGTCCGTAATCGCGGGCCTCGGCGGCCGTCATGAAGTTGTCGCGGTCCGTGTCCTTTTCGATCTGCTCGAGCGTCTTGCCCGTGTGGTGCTTCATCAGGTCGTTCAGCTTGCCCTTCAGCTTCCGGATGTTCTTCACGTGGATGTCGATCTCGGTCGCGTTGCCCTCGTAGCCCCCCAGCGGCTGGTGGATCATGATCTCGGCGTTCGGCAGGGCGTAGCGCTTGCCCTTGGCCCCGGCCGTGAGCAGCATCGCGCCCATGCTGGCGGCGAGGCCCATGCAGTAAGTGGCCACGGGGCAGCTCACGAACTGCATGGTGTCGTAGATCGCGAGGCCCGAACTCACCGACCCGCCCGGACTGTTGATGTACAGGTGGATGTCGGCCTTCGAATCCTCGAACTGCAGGTAGAGCATCTGGGCCACGATCAGGTTGGCCATCTCGTCACGCACCACACCCTGCAGGAAGATGATGCGCTCTTTCAGCAACCGGCTGTAGATGTCGTAGGCCTGCTGTTCGCGGCCCTTGTTGTCCACCACCATGGGGATCAGCGGCATGGTTCGTCCCTCGTTCGGTCAGGACGGCCGCACCCTCTTATCGGCGGGCCGGCCATCGGGTGTGTCGGAGTTGTCGGCGGAATGCGGTCGGGGAGCGGGTCGGCCCGGCGGGGCGTGCGGCGCGGGCCGGTTGTATCACTTCTTGACTTCGGGGATCGGCTTCGACAGCACCTCGTCCACGAGGCCGAATTCCTTCGCCTGCTGGGCCGAGAAGTAGCGGTCGCGCTCGGTCTCCTTCGCGATCACCTCCAGCGACTGGCCGGTGTGGAACGAGAGAATTTGGTTGAGCCGCTGGTGCTCCTTCAGGATTTCGCCCGCTTGGATCTCGATGTCCGAGACCTGCCCGCCGACTTGGCCGTAGGGCTGGTGGCACATCACCTTGCTGTTGGGCAGGCAGAAGCGCTTGCCCTTGGTGCCGGCGCTGAGCAGCACGGCGGCCATGCTCGCGGCGATGCCCATGCAGTACGTGTTGATCTGGCAATCGATGAATTGCATCGTGTCGTAGATGGCGAGCCCGGCGGTGATCGACCCGCCCGGACTGTTGATGTACATGTGGATGTCGGCGGCCTTCTTGTCCGTCACGAGCCAGAGGAGCTTCTGGATGACCACTCCGGCCATGAAGTCGTTGATGACCGAACTGCCGCCGGTCTCGCGATCGCTGCCGATGAAGACGATGCGGTTTTCGAGGAGCAGGTCGGCGAGGGTGAGCGTGCGCTGGCGGGTGTAGCCCTGCTGCATCAGCGGCTCGATCGGCCCGTAGTTCCGGGCCATCGCCGCGGGGTCGCCCTGGGGTGAAAACATGGTGGACCTTCCGGCGTCGGGGGAAAAGCGACACGAGACGGGGGACACGGTGCGGAAGGGCCGACCGCCCTCGCCTCCTCGCTTCCCCGGTCTCGTGCGGCGGTGTCGAATTCAGTTTACGCGGGGAGTCAAACGCTGCCGTCGGTGGCGGTCGCTTCCGTGGTCGCCGTGGCGTCGTCGTCCTCGTTCATCGGGTTGTATTCGTAGTCCTCGTACGTCGCCGTTTCGAGCACGAGGTCGAGGGCTTTGCGCTCGAGCAGTTCCGTGGCGAGCGACTCGATGAGGTCTTCGCGCTCCATCCGGCCGCGGACCTTGCGGGGGCTTTCGCCCGTGCGGTCGGCGATGGCGTCGATCTCGGCTTCGATGTCCGGATCTTCGATCTCGAGCTTCTCGAGGTCGGCGATCTTCTGGAGGACGAAGTGCTCCTGGAGCGCCGCGGCGGTGCTGCGCATCGCATCCTGGGTGAGCGAGCGCTCCCGGCTGACGATCTGCTCTTCGGTCATGCCGGCGCTGCGCATCTCCATCACGCGGCGCGAGAGCGTCTTGCGGGTCTGGCGCTGCAGCAGATCCTGCGGCAGTTCCCACTTCGTGCTGCCGGCGAGCAGCTGCAGCACTTGGGTACGGGCCGTCTGGCGCTGCTGGTACTCGAGGAAGCGTTCGAGCCGCGTGGCGACGACTTCTTCGAACTGATCGGCGTTGCGGACTTCGAACTTCGCGAGTAGCTCGGCCGTGAGTTCGGGCAACCGCACGGTCTTGATGTCGAGGATTGTGAAGTGGGCCGCGACGACCTTGCCGCGGAGCGTCGTGTTGACGCCCTGCGACAGGGTGATCTCCACGATGCGGCTATCGCCGACTTTGGCCCCGACGAGCTTCTTGCCGAAGTCCTCGGCCACGCCGTCTTCGAGGGCCAAACGCTTCTCGACCTTCAGCCGCACTTCGCTGACTTTGTTCAGTTCGTTCTCGCCGTCTTTGATGACGAGGTCGGCCGTGATGAGGTCGTCCATCGCCACGAGCACGCCGTCGCCCTCCTTCGGAACGACGGTGCCGTAGGGTTCGAGGAGGCGCTTGGTTTCGCGGGCGATGTCGTCTTGGGTGAAGGTGTGGATCGGCCGGCGGATCTTGAGACCCTTGTAGTCGGGCAGTTCGAACTCGGGGCGGACTTCGATGTTGAACTCGTAGACCATCGGCTCGTTTTCCCCTTCGGGAATGAGCACTTTCGACGGGTCGAGTTCGGGCGGGCTGAGCGGCGAGAGCGACTGCTCCTCGGCGAGCTGCTCGAGGCTCCGCATGAGGATTTCGTTCTTCACCTCGGAGGCGATTTCCTTCGCGAACTTCTTCACGACGATCTTGCGCG
>JAYVTJ010000908.1:0-1669 GCA_043774415.1 Fimbriiglobus sp.
TGGCATCGGAGTGATCTCGGGAAATGCCGCAAGTCGTTGGCGGGCTTGGCACGTACCGAAAATCGGCGCGTGATTCCGATCGGGGGTGCCGCAGCGGCGCCGAAATCATCCCCGGTGGGGATCGCTCACCGGTGCCAGAATCCGTTGGCGCACCCGGGATCGAAGTTGGGGTTGACCCGACCCTTTTCCATTTGCGAATATCCGAATGCTCCGGCAGGACGCCGGGGCCAATCACCCTGATTTCCACGGATGGATCCGGCTATGCCCGTCCTCTTCGCCGACCTGCTCGCCCGCTTCGCGGACAAGAACGCCACCGTCGGGATCATCGGCCTCGGCTACGTCGGGCTACCGCTGGCCCGCGCCTTCGCCCGCGCCGGCTTCCGCGTGCTCGGCTTCGACATCGACACGCACAAAGTGGACAAGCTCAACGCCGGTCGATCGTACATCCAGCAGATTCCGGATAGCACCATCGTCGAGATGCGAGATGCCGGGTTCGTGGCCACGGATCGCTTCGACCGTCTCGGTGAAGCGGACGCGGTGCTCATCTGCGTGCCGACGCCGCTGACCGATACGCGTGAACCGGACTTGAGCTACGTCGTCAACAGCACGCACGCCATCGCCGGACAACTGCGGCACGGGCAACTGATCGTTCTCGAAAGCACGACCTATCCGAGTACGACCCGCGGCGATGTGCTCCCCGTCCTCGAACGCACCGGCCTCAAAGCGGGACAGGACTTCTTTCTGGCGTTCAGCCCCGAGCGCGAAGATCCGGGCAACCAGACCCACTCGGTGAACAGCATTCCGAAGGTCGTCGGCGGCCTCTGCGAGCGCAGCGCCGACCTCGCGTGCAAGCTCTACGAAGCCATCGTGCCGCAGGTGGTGCGGGTGTCGTCGCCCGAGATCGCGGAGGCCTGCAAGATTCTGGAGAACACCTACCGGGCCGTGAACATCGCGCTCGTGAACGAACTCAAGGTGCTCTACGACCGCATGGGCATCGACGTGTGGGAAGTGATCGACGCCGCCAAGACGAAGCCCTTCGGCTTCCAGGCGTTCTACCCCGGCCCCGGCCTCGGCGGACACTGCATCCCCATCGATCCGTTCTACTTGACGTGGGTCGCTCGACGCCACGGGTTGAGCACGCGGTTCATCGAACTCGCGGGGGATGTGAACACCTCCATGCCGACGTACGTCGTCACGAAGGTCGGCGAAGTGCTCAACGACGCCGGGAAGCCGGTGCGCGGCAGCAAGGTCGCGATTCTCGGGATGGCCTACAAGAAGGATGTGGACGACCCGCGCGAATCGCCCGGCTTCGAACTGATGGATCTGCTCATCCGCAAGGGGGCGAGCGTGAGCTACAACGATCCGCACATCCCGACGCTGCCGCCGATGCGCCACTACCCGCAACTGAACATGGATAGCACCCCGCTGACGGCGGAGTATCTCGCGGAGCAGGACTGCGTGCTGATCGTCACCGATCACACGGCGTACGACTTCGGGTTCATCGTGGAGCATGCGAAAGCGGTGGTCGATACGCGCAACGCGACGAAGAAGGTGACGGCGGGCCGCGCGAAGATCACGAGGGGATAGTCGCGTGGTGACTTTCTTCGTAGGGCGGGTGGAGTCTTCGGAACCCGCCGCATGAATGCAGAAGCGTCCCGGTCATGTCTGA
>JAYVTJ010000909.1:0-2810 GCA_043774415.1 Fimbriiglobus sp.
CCCCTCGGATTGCTACCGGCCAGAACGATAGTTGCCGGGCGGGGTCATCCCGCTGAAGAAACACGACTTCCCACGGCGCACTGAAATATCCGGGTTAGCATTCTGGAAAGGCGTCGTGGTGACGTGATGTTCCGGCTCGACCGCACCGCCGGCAAGTCGCCGGTCGCTCCGCACTCGGGTCGATCAGGCTGACCATTCCCGAAGGGACGACCACCGCGTCCATGGGCTATGCGGCTGCAGAAAAGCATGCAGCTGCGATTGCTCATTGGGCCGATCGAGCCCGACGATAGGACGGTGTCGCTCGACGGCATTCACATGAGAGCGGGCGGCCCAAAAGGTGCGTCGCCGGATCGGCTCCATCATCCGATTGCGGGTCCATCACTTTTTTGCCTTCGGCGGCGGCACGAAGAGCGTCGGCAGTTTGGCTCTCTTCGCGGCGGCGTCCAACTTGCCGATGCCGTCGGTCGAGAGCTCGGTGAAATCCGCGACCAGACCGCCGAGGCGCTTCGTCAGATCCCCATGCCGGTCGAGTTGCGGTTTGGTCGGGGCGCCGTCGCCGTCGGTAACGCTGTTGAGCAACCAGGTGAACTGCGAGTAGAGCATCGCCCCTGGCTTCGCTGCGAACACGTCGTACACCACCTTCGCCTTCGGGTTGTGCAGCTTCTCTTCGAGATCGGAGAGCTTCTTGCCGAAGATCTCTTCGTCCTTCAGCAGTTGCTCGGCGTCGGCGTTGTCTTTGAACAGCTCCTTTCGGAGCTTGATCTGTTTCTGGATCGCCCGCAGGCGCAGGACGGTATCGGTCAGCGCGACGATGTCGTCGCGGACCAGCAGTGCCAGCGATTCCTGGTGTGCGAGTGCCTCGGGCTTCACCGCAATGCGCGGATCGGGCGTCACTTCGACCGTCGTGCTTTGCGAATCCTTGCCGAGCGTGAGCTTGATCGTGTACTTGCCCGGTGACACCGGGATGCCAGCGCCGGGGTTCCCGGCATCGACCTTGGCACCGGGGATGGTGTCGGCACCGTCGTGGGTGAGATCCCAGACGAACTTGTTGAGGCCGCGCTTCACCGGGAGTTTGCGCTCCTTCTTCTGGCTATCGTCGTCATCGTCCGCATCGCCGTCGTCATCCTTGCCGTCGGGCTTCTGCGGCTTGCCCTTCCCGACCGCGACGAGTCGGCCGTCCGCGGTGCGGATTTCAAGGTGCAATTCCACCTTGAGCTCGGCGGCGAGGTAGTACCAAATGACGGAGCCAGCGTCCGGGTTCGGCGCACCGCTGGCGGCATGGTGATTCGTGATGTCGCCTCCCCCGGAGGTGTTCCACTTCTTCGCCGGCTGCGCGGCGTAGAGATGCAGCGCCTTCGGCATGAGGGTGTCGGCCCAGTTCCGCACGACGGTGATGTCGTCGAGAATCCAGAGGCTGCGGCCGTGGGTACCGACGACGAGGTCGTTCCCTCTCACCTGCAAATCGTGGACGGGGACGGTGGGCAGGTTCAGTTGAAGGTCTTTCCAGGTCTTACCGCCGTCGGGGGAGTAACGTATGCCGCGCTCGGTACCGAGGTAGAGCTGGCCCTTCTTCTTAGGGTCCTCACGGACGACTTTGCAGTGCGTGCCGGCTTCGAGACCCTCGGTGATGGAAGTCCAAGATTTGCCGCTGTCGGCGGTCTTCCAGACGTGCGGGCGGTAGTCGTCCATGCGGTGGTTATCGACGACGAGGTACGCGGTCGCGGCATCGAAGGGGCTCGGCTCGATGCAGGTGACAGTGCCCCAGTCGGGTAGATCGGGGACATTCGCCGTCAGATCCTTCCACGCCTTGCCGTCATCGATGCTGAGGTGGATTTTGCCGTCGTCCGTGCCGGCCCAGAGCACGCCAGTTTTCTTCGGCGATTCGCACAGGGCGAAAATGGTGCAGTAGGTCTCGGCGCCGGTGTTGTCCCCGGTGATCGGCCCGCCGCTCCACCGCTGTTTCCGCTTGTCGTTGCGGGTGAGGTCGGGGGAAATCGGCGTCCAGGTTTTGCCGTCATCGGTCGTTTTGAATAGCACGTTGCCAGCGTGGTAAACCGCGCCCGAATGGCGGCTGACGAGGATCGGCGCCGTCCACTGGAAACGGTACTTGTGCTTCGCCGGCTCGATACCCGAGGGGTTCCACTGGTTCACCGTGATGTTGCGGGCCTGCCGAGTGCGGTGGTCATAGCGGGTCATGATGCCGCCGTATTCCCCGGCGTAAACGATGTTCGGATCCTTCGGGTCGCTCACTGCGAAGCCGGCTTCGCCGCCGCCGACCGTGTGCCAGTCGGCGAGGCCGATACTGCCTTTCAAGCTGTTGCTCGGGCCGCTGGCGCTGCCGAGATCCTGCATGCAGCCCATGACGCGGTAGGGAACGGATTCGTCGGCATGGACGTGGTAGAACTGCGATAGGGGCAGTGGTGGGGCGAACCAAGTCTTGCCGCCGTCGGTGCTGATATCGACCCCGCCGTCGTTGGCGTCGATCATCCGGTCGGGGTTCTTGGGATCGATCCAGAGATCGTGGTGATCCCCGTGGTGCGGGCCCTTCACGGCCTTGACCGTCTTGCCGCCGTCGATCGACTTCAGCAGCGGCACCTGCGGGGCGTAGAGCACATCGGCACTCGCCGGGTGGACCGTGAGGGTGCTGTAGTACCAGGCGCGCTGGCGGAGCAGGCGATCATCACTGGCGAGGCTCCACGATTCGCCGCCGTCGTCGGAGCGGAAGAGGCCGCCCTTCTCGGCTTCGATGACGGCGTACACCCGGTCGCTATTCGACGGCGCCACGGCGATACCGACCTTGCCCCAGATGC
>JAYVTJ010000910.1:0-10029 GCA_043774415.1 Fimbriiglobus sp.
CTGGCCACGGCGCAGGCGCTCGTCTGGAGCTGGGCGCTCGATCAGCTCGGCGGCCGCCGGGCGCTGCTGCGGCTCGGCGCCGGCAGTGCGGCCATCGCACTGGCGATGGTCGGCGGCATCGGGTATCGCGTGCTCGAAGTCCCCGACGATGCGAACACCGACGCCGACCTCGCCTACCGGGCGACGATCCCGCCATTCGACACGAACAAAGCCGGCCAAGAAATCCGTCGCGGGGCGGTTCTCTTCGCCGACGTGCGGCGCAAGAAATTCGAAGAAGTGCCGGACGAACCGCTCTGGCCCGAAGGGCCGTCGCTGAGGCGGCGCGAACAGTCGACGAACGCCCGAATGGCGAACTACGCCGATCAGATCGACGATGTGCTCGCCCTCGGCTGGCCGGCCGAACGGCCCGATGCCGACGAGTGGCTCGACGCCTTCATGGCCAACGGCTGGGCCGAACCATTCGTCGCCGCATCGCGGCTGCCGCTCGGCACGGTCGAAGATCCCACCGAACTCATCCTCGGCAGCCCGCTCCGGCACCTCGACAACTTGCGCGGATGCGAGACGATCCTCCTGGTGCGGGGCCTGCAACTGCAAGCGAAGGGGAAGCCCGAGGCTTTCGTCGAAGCGGTCGCCGCGACATTGAGTCTGACGCGGAATCTGCGGAACAAGAGCTTCGGCGTCTGCGGCTTCGTGAGCGTCCGCGTCGAGGGGCGTGTCCATCAGGCGATTCCGCGCTGGCTCGAGAAGCTCGGCGATCGGCCCGACCTCCTGAAGGAGATGCTGAACCTCGTCCAGTTCCACGATGCCAACTGCCCCAAGCTCCTCGCGGACGGCAACCTGCCCGAGCAGACGCTGATGCGGAATTCGGTGAACTCGCCGAATCAGTTCGTGAAGCAGACCCTGCTGCAGGAGTATCCGCAGCGGAACCGCGAGACGGCCGAATCGACCGAGGCCCTCGATAACGAAGCGGAACTCGTCGCCTTCGCCTGGGCCGTGCCGTGGGAGAAGGAGCGCCTGCGCCGGCTCGTGGGCCTCGGCAACGTCCGGGATTACTCGCGGGGGGATCTGAAGTTCTTCCACGGGCTGCCCGGCTTGAGCTTCCCGCCGAACTACGTCGGCTCCCAGCAGAAGACCCTCGACCGGATCCCCGACATCGAGCGAAGGGCCAGCACCGAGCGTCGCGCATCGCCGCTGCTGCTCGCGCTGCGGCTCTATCAACTCGAGAAGGGCAAACTGCCGGCAACGCTCGACGCGCTCGTTCCGAAGTACCTTCCGGCCGTTCCGCTGGACCCCTATGACGATAAGCCCTTCCGCTACCGCGTTTCGACCGGCGAGACGATCCAGATGGAACTGCTCCCCGCGGTCGCGCCGGCGACGGCCGAGAGCATCGGCGCGCTGATCGGCGCCGCCGGGTTCCACGTGCAGGGCAACCCCTTCGAGTTCCCGCCGGAGGGCGGGCCGCCCGGCGCGTTCGCCCCCGGTGCCATCGGTCCCGGTGGCCCGCCGGCGTTTCGCATGCTCGATCTCCCGGCCGGGCGCGGTATCCTGTGGAGTGCCGGGCCGGATCGGATCGACGACGGCGGCAAGTGGCTCGCGGTGCCCACGGGCGCCAATCCGGTGCCGCAGGGCGATCTGATCTTTCCCGTTCCCCCACCCTCGGAGACGAAGCGATGATGCGCCACCTTCCCATTGCGGCCGCGCTGTTCTCCCTCGCCGCCGCGCTGATCGCCGCGCCGATCCCGAAGGAGTCGGAGAAACTGCCGCCGCCGACCGAGAAGCAGCTCGAGCAATCGCAGAATAATTTGAAGGAGATCGGCATCGCCATCCACAGCTACCACGACACCATCGGGAAGATGCCCGCCGATGTCGTGGACAAGGACGGCAAGGCCATCCTGAGCTGGCGCGTGCAGATGCTGCCCTATTTGGAAGAAGAGGCGCTCTACAAAGAGTTCAAGCTCGACGAGCCGTGGGACAGCAAGGCCAACTCGGCGCTGATCGCCCGAATTCCGAAAACGTTTGAGCCGATCCGCGTGAAGGCCGACAAGGGTCAGACCTTCTACCGCGGCTTCGACGGGCCGGACACCGTCTTCGAAGCGGGCACGAAGCAGACGCTGCTGAGCATGACGGACGGCACGTCCAACACGATCATGGTGGTCGAAGCCGGGGAACCGTGCATCTGGTCGAAGCCGGACGATCTGCCCTACGGCGGGAAGAAGCCGCTGCCGAAGTTGGGAGGGCTTTTCGACGGGGACTTCCACGTCCTGATGGGAGACGGCTCGACATTCCGAGGCTCGAGCAAAACGATGCACGGCGACGAGTTCCGCAAGCTGCTGACGAAGTCCGACGGCATGGTGGCGGATCCGGAGAAGGCGCTGGGGATCGAGAAGAAGTGATCCGCCGCTCCTAAACTACCCCCGTCGAACCCGACGGAGGTTTCCCGTTGCCCACGCTCGCCGAACGCTACACGGCCGCCTTCCCGACGTCGCGCGCCCGCTTCGAAGAGGCCAAGACCCTCTTCCCCTGCGGCGTCACGCACGACACGCGCATGATGGAACCGTTCCCCATCTCCATCGACCGCGCGCTCGGGAGTAAAAAGTACGACCCCGACGGCCACGGGTTCATCGACTACTTCGTCGGCCACGGCTCGCACATTCTGGGGCACTCGCCCGACGCCGTGGTGCGGGCCGTGCAGCAGCAGATGGCGAAGGGGACGCACCCCGGCGCCAGCCACGCACTCGAGATCGAATGGGGCAAGCTCGTCCGCGAATTGATCCCCTCGGCCGAGCGCGTGCGCTTCACCGGCAGCGGCACCGAAGCGACGATGATGGCGCTGCGGCTCGCCCGGCTCTCCACCGGAAAGCCGAAGTTCCTCAAGTTCCAGGGGCACTTCCACGGTTGGCACGATGTGGTGACCGTCGGCGCAGATCACCCGTACGAATCGAACGCGGTCGCCGGAGTGCCCGAGGGGATCGCCTCGTACTGCGTGACGATCCCGCCCAACGATTTGAACCGGCTCGAAACGGCGCTGAAGGCGGACGCCGATCTCGGTGCGGTGATTTTGGAACCGACGGGCGGCCACTGGGGCGCGGTGCCGATCCGCGCCGAGTTCCTCCGCGGCGTCCGTGCCATCTGCACCCGGTTGAATCGCGTGCTCATCTTCGACGAGGTCATCACCGGGTTCCGCGTTGCGCCGGGTGGCGCGCAGCAGGTGTACGACGTGTTGCCCGACCTCACGGCGCTCGCGAAGATCGTCGCCGGCGGACTGCCGGGCGGCTGCCTCGCGGGCCGCGCGGAGATCCTCAACTTCATCGAACCGCGCCCCGGCCGAGCGAAGATGCGCCACCCCGGGACCTACAATGCCAACCCGTTGTCAGCGGCCGCGGGAGTCGCCTGCCTGAAGCAGATCCGCACGGGCGAACCGAGCCGGCGGGCGAACGAAGCGGGGCGAAACTTGCGGAACGATCTCAACGCGATGTTCGAGGCGAACCAGTTGCCGTGGGTCGCCTACGGCGACTTCAGTATGGTCCGCGTCATTCCCAACTACGACGGCGAGCGGCCGAAACCCGCGACCGGGGACTGCGACGGCTTCATCCCCTTCGGCGGCGAATTGAACGCGCTCGATGGGCCGAAGGATGCCAAGCTGTCGCATGCGTTCCGGCAGGGGATGCTTTTGAACGGCGTCGATTTCTGGGGGACCGCCGGGATGACGAGCATGATGCACAGCGCTGAGGATGTGGCCCACACCGTCCGCGCGATGGAAGCGACCATCGGCTCGTTATCCGACTGAAGACTGACTCCTGATGACTGATCACTGTTCATTCCGAAACAGTCGTCAGGAATCAGTTGTCAGAGATCAGTCCTCATCCGGAGTTTCCATGACCCCGCTGCCCACCTATGCCGATGTCCTCGCGGCCGCCAAGCGCATCCGTCCGTTCGTCGCGCGCACGCCCGTCTTCACCTCCGGCACCATCGATGCGCTGGCGGGGCGGAGCCTCGTCTTCAAGGGGGAACTCTTCCAGAAGACCGGCAGCTTCAAGTACCGCGGCGCCACCAATGCCGTGCAGAAGCTCGATGCGGCCACGGCGGCGCGCGGAGTGGTCACGCACAGCAGCGGCAATCACGGGCAAGCGCTCGCCCTCGCCGCGCGGACCCGCGGCATCCCCGCGACCATCGTGATGCCCGAGATCGCTTCCGCCGTGAAGAAGGCGGCCATCGCGGGCTACGGCGCCATCATCGTCGAATCGGGGCCGAGCCTGAACGACCGCGAAGCGATGGTCGCCGAGATCCGCGAGAAGTCCGGCGCCGCCTTCATCCCGCCGTTCGATCACCCGGACGTGATCGCCGGTCAGGGTACGGCCGCGCTCGAACTGCTCCAGGATACGGAGGGGATCGAAGCGCTGATCGCCCCCATCGGCGGCGGCGGGCTGATCTCCGGATTCACCCTCGCGGCCAAGGGGCTGAACCCGGCCTGCCGGATCTTCGGCGCCGAACCGACCGGGGCGAGCGCCGCGGCGCAGTCGAAAGCGGCGGGCGAACGGGTGAAGATCGCGAGCACGGTGAGCATCGCCGACGGCCTGCTCGCGAACTACGTCGGGTCGATGCCGTGGTCGATCATCGAAGCGGGGGTCGAACGCGTCTTCACGGTGAGCGAGGCGCAGATCGTTGCGGCCATGCGGCTCGTCTGGGAGCGGATGAAGCTCGTGATCGAGCCGAGCGCGGCGGTCGGGGTCGCCGTCGCACTGAGCGACGAGTTCCGCGCGCTGCCGGGATTGGGCAAAGTCGGCATCGTCCTCTGCGGCGGCAACGTGAGCCTCGACAAGCTCTACTGGTGAACCTCTCGGTCTGGACTTCGTCTCGGATGATGTTAAAATCATGACTCGGAGCGCGCGATGTGGGATGCCCAAGTCATTTGGGATGACGCCGATGACTCGGATGGAAACACGGCCCACATCGCCGAACACGGCCTCATTCCCGAAGAAGTCGATGAAGTGCTCCTCGACGATACGCTGCGGACTGCGACGAGTCGATCGAGTGGCCGGCCCTGCAAATTCGGTTGGACCGGCACCGGCAAGCACATCGTCGTGGTTTGGGAAGAAGCGCTCGACGACCCGCTGATGCTTTACCCGATCACGGCCTACGAAACGCCACCTTCCCGACGGTGACCCCATGCCCAAGAACACCGCCCTCCCCGCCACCACGGATGAAAGGAAAGCCCGCGCCAAGGCAGCGCGGGCGCTCCTCGCCGATCAGCCCATCGGCGATGACCTCGTGTCTCCCGAAGCGCGCGAAAATGCGGCTCCCTTTTACTTCGAGTTGCGCGCGTGCATTTTCCGATTGAAACAGGCGCGCGAAGCGGCGGGACTGACGCTCGTCCAAATCGCCGAGCGTACGGGCTTGGCGCCGGAAACGCTCTCCCGGCTCGAAACGGGTGCCGTGACGAATCCCACTTGGAAAACCATCGCCGATTACGCCGTCGCCGTCGGGTGCCGCCTCCGCTTGACGGCCGAACCCGATCCCGCCTGACGGATGGTCCGTCAACCCCTCGCGACGAACCCCCGCACCGTCACCGAAATCCGGCGACCCGTATACCGCACCGACTTCGGCACGCCGTGCTTCCAAACCTCGTTCGTCGCGTACGGCAGCACGAACACCGTGCCGGCCGGGGCGGGGAAATCGAGCGTCCGCTTCGGAGAGCCGGTGCCGCGCGTGAGGCGGAAGGTCCGCGTTTCGCCGAACGAGACGGTGACGATGGGGCAGCCCCGGATCATGCGGACGGTGCTGTCGCGGTGCGGGCCGATGTAGTGGCCGGGGCCGTCGTACCAGTTCAGGAGCAGCGCGTTCAGCGCGGGATCGACGGCGCTGCGCGACCATTCCGATAGTGGCTGCAGAATCGCGGGCACCGGCCGCGCCCGGCTGATTTGCCCGCTGAAATGGTAAGGCTCGCCATAGGCCTGCTGCCAGCGCGGGATCATCACGGCCCGCCCGTGCAGGTGGATCGTCGGCTTCACCTCGGGATGCAGCGCCCACGCCTCCTCGAATTGCGCAGCGCTCCAGAGCAGCTTCCGGGGAAGCGCACCGCTGAAGAAGGCCAGCCCATCGCCGAGGTCGTGGAGCTGGAATCGCGCGGCGTCCACAGCCGGCACTCCATCGCGATGAGTCGCCGCCATCCGCCGATCATAACCCGCCGGCGGTGGCCGCGGCGAACTTCTTCCGGAGGTGGGCCGAGTACCGGTCGTAGTCCTGCAAGCCCCGGGCGCGGTCGATGATTTTGCCGCCGTCGAGGAGCACGAAGAACGGGTACGCTTCCGGCGCGTAGGCCGTCACGAGCTTCCCGTTCCCGGCCGCGTCGATGTCGAATTCGCGGAAGCGGACGTTCGGGAATTCGACGCGCAGTTTCTCCAGCAGCGCGGGCACCTGCTTGCAGTAGCCGCACCAATCCGCCGTGAGGACGCGCACCTCGAACCGACCGGCCGGGATCGGCACGTCGGCCTCCGCCGGCCGGGAGGGGGCGGTTCCCGCGGAGGTGCTGCCGCCGCTCAGCGCGGTCTTCAGATTGCACGCCGTGAGGCCGAGGATCGAAACGCACAGCAGGCAGGGCGCGAGAATTCGGTTCGCAGCGATCATCGGTCCACTCCACTCGAACGGGGAAATCCATTCGAGGATAGAACCGAAACGGCCCCGCTGCGCTCACCGGCCTCCGGCCATCGTCTTGCGCAGGTAGGCGGCGAAGGCGTCGGATTCCATCAGCCCGCGCACGCGGCCGACGAGTTTGCCGTCGGCGAGGATGGCGAAGAACGGCAGCGCGTCGGCGCTGTATTCGACTTGCAGCTTGGTGTGCGCGGGGTCGTCGATGTCGTACTCGCGGAACTCCACGGTCGGGAAGTCCTTCCGCAGCGCCTCCAGCATCGGCGGCACCTTGTGGCAGAAGTGGCACCACTTCGCCGTGAGCACGCGCACTTCGAACTTCGTCGTCGCCGACGCGACGAACGGCGTCGGCTCGGACGTGGGATTCTGGAGACACGCCGAGAGGGGGAGGATGAGCGCGGCCAGCGCGAGCGTCCGGAGGAATCGGACGGAAGGGATCATGGAAGCGTTCCGGGGAAGGGGATGAAGGAATTCGCTTCCATGATGATAGCACGGTCGCTTCGGTGTACAATCGGTCGCACCGCACCTCCCCCGAGACACCGCCGTGCCCCGCACCCTCTGGATGCTTCTCGCCGTTGCGCTCCCGGTCGGGCTCGCGGTGACACTCGGTTGTCAGCCGCCGCCGGCGGACGCAACCGCCGCGCCGGTGCGCGACGAGGCGCCGCCCGATCCGCCCGCCCCCGCGCCGGAGGCGGATCGGAAAGCGCTGGCGGAGGGGAGCAACCGCTTCGCCCTCGAACTGTACAAGGCCATCGCCGCGGAACAAAAGGGGAACGTCTTCCTGTCGCCGTACAGCATCTCGGCGGCGCTGGCGATGACGTACGCCGGGGCGCGCGGCGACACGGCGGCGCAGATGGCGAAGGTGCTCGGGATCGACAACTTGGGCGAACGCGTCCACCCGGCGCACGCCGATCTCGCCCGGCGATTGAAGGGTGACGGCGCGAAGGGCCGGCCGGAATTCCACATCGCAAACTCGCTCTGGGGGCAGAAGGGGCTGCCCTTCGAGCGCGATTTCCTGAAGCTCACGAAGGCCCACTACGGCGCCGGCCTCCGCGAGGTGGACTACATCGCGGATTGCGAAGCCGCCCGCGCGGAGATCAACAAGTGGGTGAGCGAGCAGACGCGGGACATGATCCCGAACCTCCTCGCAAAAGAGGACGTGCCCGCGCAGACCAAGCTGATACTCGTCAACGCGATCTACTTCAAAGGGCTGTGGGCGACTCCGTTCCAAGTGGCGAACACCAAGCCCGCACCGTTCTGGACGACGCCCGACACGAGCGCGGATGTGCCGACGATGCGGCAATCGATCGTGACCTCGTTCCACGAAGGGAAAGATTTCAAGGCCGTTTCGCTTCCTTGTGGCAACGGTCCCTTCGGAATGGTCGTGGTCGTGCCAGACGCCCGCGACGGCGTACAGGCCATCGAACGGAAGTTGACTCCGGACGCGATCCGGAGTTGGTTCACCCATGATCCCGCGGCGGAAGTCGATCTGCATTTGCCGGTGTTCAAGTCGAAGGCGCAGTTCAAACTCGGCCGCACGCTCATCGGTTTGGGTATGAAGCGAGCCTTTGCCAACGACGCGGATTTCTCGGGCATCGCACCGCGTACCGCGCTGAGGCTGGCCATCTCCGAAGTGATCCACGAAGCCGTCGTCGAGGTGAACGAGGAGGGGACGAAAGCCGCAGCGGCAACGGCGGTGGTGATGTATGAGCCGGTCCGCCCACCTGTCCGGCCCCGGCAGGTGACCCTCCGGGCCGACCGGCCGTTCCTCTACCTCATCGTGGATCACACGGACGGGACGATCCTGCTTCTGGGGCGCTACACCGGGCCGTGAACGCCCCGCTTGCACTTTGCGCACTCCGGTTTACACTGAAACCAGCCTCCCCGACCCGCCCGTTACCGCTTTCGATCCCGGAGTTCTACGGATGTCCATTCGCGTCCCGCTGCTCGCGGCCGGCCTGCTGTTCGCCTCCGCCGCCCTCGCCGACGACTGGCCCGCCTTCCGCGGCCCGAACCGCGACGGCGTCTGCAAGGAGACCGGCCTGCTCAAAGAATGGCCGAAGGAAGGCCCGAAAGTCGCCTGGACCGCGAAGGGCCTCGGAATCGGGCACAGTACCCCGACGGTCGCGAAGGGGATGATCTTCGGGGTGGGTACCCGCGACGGGAAAGATGGCATTTGGGCACTCAAGGAGGCCGACGGCACCGAACTCTGGTTCACGCCGTACGACGACGGACTCAAGCCCAAGCAAGGACAAAACAACGGCCCGAACTCCAGTCCGACCTACGACGACGGCTTCGTTTACGCCGTGAGCAGCAATGGCAAACTCGTCGCGCTCGACGCCGCGAAAGGCGAGAAGAAGTGGCAGCGCGACTACCTCAAGGATTTCAACGTCAAGGATTTCAAGGGCCGGGGGCCGGGGTGGGGTTATTCCGACTCGGTGCTCATCGACGGAAATAAGCTCATCTGCACGCCGGGCGGTAGCAAGGGTGCGATCGCCGCCCTCGACAAGAAGACGGGCGCCGACATCTGGACGAGCGAAATCCCCGGCGGCGGCGGCGGCGGCGGCGGTTACTCGTCGCCCGAGAAAGTGAAGATCGCCGGCGCCGAGATGTACGTGGTCCTCATGGGCAAAGCGGCCGGACTCGTCGGGATCAATCCGGATAACGGCAAGCTCCTCTGGTCGTACACCGGCACGGCCGCCGGCGGTGGCGTCGCCCAGATTCCGATCCCCGTCATCAGCGGCGACAACGTCTGGGTCTCGTGCTCGTACAGCGGCGGATCGGCCCTGCTCAAGATCGAAGCCGACGGCGCGGAGAAGTTCAAGGCGACCGAAATCAAAACCTACAAGAAGCCCGAATTGAACAACCATCACGGCGGCATGGTGAAGGTCGGCGACTACGCCTACTTCGGGCACAACCAAAACGACGGCAAGCCGGTCTGCGTCGATTTGAAGACCGGGGAAATCAAGTGGGGGCCGGAGAAGGCCAGTCCCGCCGGCGGCAGCGGCTCCGCGGCCGTGCTCTCCGCCGAGGGCCGACTCATCTTCCGCTACCAGAACGGCGTCGTGGTGCTGATCGAACCGTCGCCCGAGAAGCTGAAGGTCGTGTCGTCGTTCAAGGAGGCCGACCGCAGCGGATCGGAGAGCTGGGCCCACCCGGTCATCGCCAACGGGAAGCTGTACCTGCGCGATCAGGACAAGCTGACCTGCTACGACGTGAAGGCGAAGTAGGGCGAGCGCCCACCTCCGGTTCCCCCTCTCCGCTTCGGTGAGGGGGTGAGGGGGTGAGGTCTGGCTATCCAAATCGAGTGACGATCCATTGTCAGTCACGGCAAGCGGGGAGACCTCACCCCCCGGCCCCCTCTCCGAAGCGGAGAGGGGGAGT
>JAYVTJ010000911.1:0-4735 GCA_043774415.1 Fimbriiglobus sp.
TCGCCCAGATCTTCCGGCCGCAAGCGACTCAGTTCGTCCGGTTGTCCGGGCGTTCGGGCTTGCCCAGCAGCGCCTTCTTGATGGCGCGGATGCGGCTCATCTTCTTGCGGCTGCGGATTTCGCAGGGCTTCTCGTAGTACTCGTGGGCGCGCAATTCCTTCTTCATGCCGCTGCGTTCGATCAGCTTCTTGAAGCGCCGCAGGGCCGCCGCGATCGGCTCCCGGTCGTGCATTCGCATCCGCAAACCCATACCGCCTCCTCGAGTATCGGCGTCCGCCCCTGCGGCGCCACTGGTGAGCCTTCCAGTGTATCGGAAATCCGGAAAAGGGGAATTCGCTTTTCGGCGTCGAATCCTCGGGAGGGGCAATCGCCGGCGCGAACGGACGCAAGTCGTTACGGAGCCGAGCCCGTACCGAGAATCGGGTTCTGGTTTCGATGGTTTCAGTCGTTTCAGTCGCTTCAGTCGCTTCAAAAGGGGGGTATGGTAAAGCGACTGAAAGCTGAAATGACAACTCGGGCGAGCCTTGGCCGTTACCTCTTTTCGTTCCACGCACTTTCAACGTATTTCTCCTTCTCGATTCGCACCGTCTCGGCCGATTCCTCGTCGCTCCAGTGGCCGGGCGCCAGCGTCCAGCCCGTTTCGACGTGCAGCCGGCGGGTCAGGGCGATGGCCAATTCATCGCGGTGGATGTCGATGCCGCAGAGTTCGGCGACGCCGGGGAGCGAGGGGGCGAGCGGGGACCGGCGCAGGAGGATACTCCCGTGCTGGAGCAGCGCTCCCTTGTGCTTGCGCTGGGCGCTCCCGGCGATCTTCTGGCCGTTCAGAAGCAGGTCGCCGGGGGTTTGGTCGCGGAAGCAGAGGACGGGACCTAGCTTCTGCTCTTCGCCACAGACGACGAGGTGCGACTCGATACCCCAGACAGTCTGGAGCGCCTCGCGGAAGTAGCGGTGTATCCGGCAGATCCACGATTCGCCCTTCGGGTGCCACTCGGCGCCGGCCGGCAGCGCGAGCGAATACGTGAGTTCGGTCGCGGGATCGTGGACGATGGTGGCTCCCCCCGTCGCACGGCGGACCCACGCCAAGCCGGCGATCGAGTCATCGGCGAGGCGGACGTCGGCCGGCTGGAAGTAGCCGAGCGACAGCGTCGGTTCGCTCCACGAGTAGACGCGGAAGCTGGCGACGCCCCGGTCGGCGGCGCTGTGCAGCATCGCTTCATCGGCGGCCATGTTGGCGGCGCCGGAGCGGGTCGCGAACGGGAGCGTGCGGAGGTCGGGCATCGTGGAAGTCCAAATGAGTGTTTACCGCGGAGAAAGGAGAGGACGCGAAGGAGTCGATCGATGCGTGGATCATTTCGTGTTCCGATGCTTCACTCTGCGTCCTCTTCTTTCTCCGCGGTGAAAATCCTTTCCTGCAACCGTACGGCGACCTCGGCGGCGAGGCGGGCATTGTTCACGATCAGCTTTCGATTGGCGTCGGGCACGGCCGGGCCGAGGATCTCCGCGATGCGCTTCAGCAGGAACGGCGTGAGCTTCGCCCCCATCACTCCGGCCCGTTCCGCATCGCCTTCGGCTATTTTCTGCGCACGCTCGAACTCCGCGAGTGGGATCGCATCCGCGGCCGACAGCGGGTTCGCGAGCAGCACGCCACTGCCACCGAGTTGACAGTGAGCATCGAAGACCGCCGCCGCTTCCGCAGCATTTTCGACTCGCGCGCTCACAGAAAGGTCGCCGCCGGCGGTGTAGAACGTCGGGAACGTATCGGTGCGGTGGCCGAGGACGGGCACACCGAGGGACTCGAGGATTTCGAGCGTCCGCGGCAGATCGAGGATGCACTTCGCCCCGGCGCACACCACGAGCACCGGCGTGCGGCCGAGTTCGACGAGGTCGGCGGAGATGTCGAACGGATTCGCCGGCGGACGGTGGGCGCCGCCGATGCCGCCGGTGGCGAAGACGCGGATGCCGACGGCGTGGGCCAGCGCCATCGTCGCCGAGACGGTCGTCCCCGCGAGCCACTTCTGCGCCGCGGCGACGCCGAGATCGCGCCGGCTCACTTTGTGCGAATCGGTCGCTTCCGCGAGTTCGTCGAGTTGTCCGTCGGTCAATCCCACGGTGGGAACGCCGTGCCGAATGGCGATGGTCGCGGGCACGGCACCGGCGTCGCGCACGGCGGCTTCGCAGGCGCGGGCCGTCTCCCGATTCACGGGTCGCGGCAGGCCGTGCGTGACGAGCGTCGATTCGAGCGCGACGACCGGGCGACCGGTCCGGAGGGCCTCCGCGACTTCGGGGGAAGTGCGGACGAGGTCGCCGAGGTCGCGGGGAGGTTCCATAATGCCCAGCATGGATGCGAGTTCAGTCCCCACATCTTCTGCAGCGGCGGCCGATCCGTCCAGCGGCCCGGCCGCGAAGGACCTCCTGCGCGCTATCGCCGCGGCCGCGCCGCAGATGTGGTTCCCGCGCCTTCACGCCGAGCAGACCGGGGCGGCGCGCGACGGCCTCGACGAACCGCTCTGGCGCCTGCGCCAGGCGGGACTCGTCCAGGTGACCGACTGGATCGGCGGCCTGGGCCAGGGCTTCCAGTTGACGCGCGACGGCGAACGTGCCGTCGATCATCCCGATCCGCTCTCGCTGGCTCCCACTCCATTCCGTGATCCCGCCGCCGAGGCTCCGGAGCCCGAGCTTGCGCCGCCCGCGATGCGCACCGCGATCGTCGCCCCGGCCCTGCTGCTGCTCAACGTGATCTGGTTCGGCGTCGGGACGTTCTTCGCGTGGAAGGCCGGCGTCGGCGTCGAGTACCTGAAGGGCGAAGGCCATCCGGCGTCGAATCAGACGCTCATGCAGATCGGCGCCCTCTCCGGGTCGGAACTCCTGCGGGGCCAGTGGTGGCGCCTGCTCACCTGCTGCTTCGTCCACGTCGGGCTGCTCCACCTGCTCGGCAACATGCTCATGCTCGGCATCCTCGGCCCCGTCTCGGAGGGCCTCTGGGGCCGGCGCCGATTCGCACTCGTCTACATCGTGTCCGGGTTCGCGGGAAGCTGCGTGGCGATGGCGCTGCACCCGATGGCGGAGTCGGCGAGCGGGAACCGGGCCGTGCTCCTCGCCGGGGCATCGGGCGCGCTCTGGGGCGTGCTCCTCTCGGTGGCTATCTGGCTCTACCGGTACCGCGACGACCTCGCTCCGGGCGTCGCCGCGGAGTGGGGCCGCAAGCTCGCGTTCGCCGTCTTCCTCAATCTGCTGCTCAGCTTCGCCCCCGGCATCAGCATCGAAGCCCACCTCGGCGGTGGCTTCGCAGGGGCGGCGCTCGCCCTCTGGCTCGACCGCCGCTGGCGCCCGCACTGGGCAATCGGCACCGCGGGCGTGATTTTCCTGCTGGCGGCGCTGATCGGCGGACTGTACGGGTTCATGCACTATTCCGAGCGGTGGCAACCGCTGCGCATGCTGCACGCCGTCCGCGCGATCATCGAAACCTTCGCGATGACCAGCGATGGCACCTGATCGACCGCTGCACCTCGCGCAGTTCGTCCACCGCTACCCGCCGGCGCTCGGCGGCGCCGAAGCCTACTGCAAGCGCCTGTGCGAATATCTCGTGACGAAAGGCGGCCGGGTGACGGTCTTCACGACGACGGCCGTGGAGTTGACCGACTTCCAAAGCAAGTCGAAGCGGCCGATCCTTCCCGAGCAAGTCGATGGCCCGCTCCGCATCCGCCGCTTCCGGCCGATGACCTTCCCGCTGCGGCGCTACATCCTCAAGGCGCTATCGCTCGTTCCCCATCGGTCGTGGCAAGCGGCGACTCAGCCGAGCGGTCCCGTCTGCCCGGATATGGCCACCGCCTCTGCCAGCTTCGATGAACCCCTCGACGCGGTCCATGCGATGGCCTTCCCCTACTCGTTCCCGATCCTCTGCGCTTATCGCTTGGCGCGGCGCCGCCGTGTGCCGTTCTTCCTCACGCCGTTTCTCCACCTCGGCGATCCGCTCGATCCGAACGACCGCACGCGCCGACAGTACACCCGGCCGCACCTGCGCTGGCTGCTCCGGCGCGCCGATGGCGTCTTCGTGCAGACGCCATCCGAACAGCGGGCCGTCATCGCAATCGGTGTACATGAGAATCGCGTGTACTTGCAGGGGTTGGGCGTTGATGCGAGCGAGTGTACCGGCGGCGACCGCGAGAAAGCGCGGGCCGCGTGGGGACTGGCGCCGGGGGAGTTCGCGGTCGGGCACTTGGCGAACGCCAGCATCGAAAAGGGGACGGTCGATCTGCTGAAGGCGGTCGCTTTCGGGAACCTCCGCGTCATCCTCGCGGGGCCGGCGATGCCGAACTTCGATCGGTTCTGGCAGGGCTTCGAATACAAGGATTTGGTGACGCGGCTCGGGCCGATCACCGATGCGCAGAAGCGAGACTTCTACGCGGGGATCGACGCCTTCGCGCTCCCGTCGCGCACCGATTCCTTCGGCCTCGTGCTGCTCGAAGCGTGGGCGAACGCGAAGCCGGTGATCGCATACCGCGCCGGCGGCCCCGCCGATCTGATCCGCGACGGTGTGGATGGCTGGCTCGTCCCCTGCGGCGATGTGAAGGCACTCGCCGACGCGCTGGGGAAGTCTTCGGCCGCGCTGGGTGCGAGTGGGCTTGCCCGCGTGGCAACCGAGTTCACTTGGATACCGAAGCTGGAAATGGTGCGGAAGACGTTGCTCTCTTCGTAGGGTGGTTCGAGTCCGCGAGCCCCACCATGCCCACCAGTC